>JAYSFH010000475.1:0-3598 GCA_041913405.1 Dongia sp.
CGCATCCACGGTGGTGGCGCCGGAAAGCGCCGCGGAGAATTGCTGGCCGACCGTGGTGCCGAGGCCCTGGAACTCCGGAATGGCGGCGTACTGCACGCCGACATAGGGCACCGGCTTTACGGTCGGATGGCTGGGATCGGCGGAGTTGATCGAGTCGATCGTCATCTTCGCGAAGGCCGCGGCCTTGGTGTATTCCGGGTTGTTGTAGAGCGAGGTGCGGGTGCCCGGGGGAACGTTGGCCCAGCCTTCCTTGGAGGCCACGAGCTCGGTGTAGCCCTTGCTGGTCGCCCAGGCGACGAACTTCTCCGCGGCCTCGGTCTTTTGCGAGCCGGCCGGGATCGCGAGGCTCCAGGCCCAGAGCCAGTTGGCGTTCTTGCCGAGGCCCTTGTTCGGGGCGAGCGCGAAGCCGACCTTGTCGGCTACCTTGGAATCCTTCGGGTTGGTCACGAAGGAGGCCGCCACCGTCGCGTCGATCCACATGCCGCACTTGCCGGCATTGAACAGCGCGAGATTCTCATTGAAGCCGTTGGAGCTGGCGCCCGGAGGGCCGGCTTCCTTCATCAGGTTCACGTAGGTGGTGAGCGTGTCCTTCCATTCGGGCGAATTGAACTGCGGCTCCCATTTCTCGTCGAACCAGCGGGCGCCGAAGGAGTTCGACATGGCGGTCAGGAAGGCCATGTTCTCGCCCCAGCCCGCCTTGCCGCGCAGGCAGACGCCGTAGACGTCGTTCGCCTTGTCGGTCATCTTCTTCGCCGCATCGATGACGAAGTCCCAGGTCGGGCTGTCCGGCATCTTCAGGCCGGCCTTCTCCATGAGATCCGTGCGGTACATGATCATCGAGCTCTCGCCGTAGAACGGCGCGGCGTAGAGCTTGCCATCGACCGAGAGCGCGTCGCGGATCTTCGGCAGCAGGTCATCGACGTCATAGTCGGCCGGAAGCTTGTCCAGCGCGACCAGCCAGTTCTTCTTGGCCCAGATCGGCACTTCATAGGTGCCGATGGTCAGCACGTCGAACTGCCCGCCCTTGGTGGCGATGTCGGTGGTCACCTTCTGGCGGAGCACGTTCTCCTCCAGGGTCACCCATTTCACCTTGATGTCCGGATTCTTGCCCTCGAAGTCCGAGGTCAGGCCCTGCATGCGGATCATGTCGCCGTTGTTGACCGTGGCGACGGTCAGCGTGGTCTCGGCAAGGGCGGGCATTGCCGCAAGCAGCGCAGCCGCACTGAGTGCGGCTCCGATCAACCGTTTCATTTTATCCTCCCAGTTACCGTCGTGAGTGTTTGCTCCGACATTGAGCATACGCTCACACCCCGACGCAGCGGAGTCAATGGCAATTCGATGACGCGCCGCAGCATGGAAGAAGGCCGGTGGATCGCTCCACCGGCCTTCGTGCTGGCACCGGACCCGCGGGTCAAGCCCGCGGGCGACGTTCCGTTTTCGTCATGCGCGGGCTACTGCGCGGCCTTCAGCGACTTCGCGGCTTTGAGCTGCTGCGCAACGAAGTCCCAGTTGACGATGTTGTTGAGCACCGCCTCGGCGAACTTCGGGCGCGCGTTGCGATAGTCGATGTAATAGGCGTGTTCCCAGACGTCCAAGGTCAGGAGCGGCGTGACACCGTCATGGACGACCGGCGTGTCCGCATCGTGGTAGGAGGTGACGGCGAGCTTGCCGTCCTTCACCACCAGCCAGGCCCAGCCGCTGGCGAAGTGACCGACCGCCTCTTCCTGCAGCTTCTTCAGCAAGGCATCCAGCGAGCCGAAGGTCTGGTCGATTTCCTTCTTCAGCGCGCCCTCGGGCTTCTTGCCGGGCGCGGCGAGGCAGTTCCAGAAGAAAGTGTGGTTCCAGATCTGCGCCGTGTTGTTGAACAGCGGCTTGTCGCCCGACTTCGCCGCCGTGCGGATGATCTCCTCAAGCGGCTTCGAGACCAGGTCCTTGCCCTCCAGAAGCGTGTTCGCCTTGTCGACATAGGCCTTGTGATGCTTGCCGTGGTGAAACTCCAGCGTCTCGCGGGACATATGCGGTGCGAGTGCATCGATCGCGAACGGCAGCGGCGGAAGTTCGAGGGCCATGGATGATCCTTTCCGGGAACTGTGGTGGCAGGAGACACAGTCGCGGCATCCCTCGGGGGACGATGAGGGCTGCGCGATCCAAGCGTCCTAACCCAGAGATATGTCAGCCACAATCATCCGAGGGCATCAGTCTCGGCATGGCTGCGATGCACCAGAGTGCCGGCAACTGGCGCGGGACTTGATCCGTGGCTAGGCTTTCAACAGAGCCTGCGCCGTGGCCTCGTCGGTGATGAGGCCGTTGACGATGCGCCCGATGAGTGCGGCGCGGATCGGCACGACCTTCGAAGCGCCGAGCGCCGCGGCGACGGTCAGGTTCTTGGCCGGGATCGGCAGCGGCATGCTGGTCAGGCGCTTGTTGGTGCCGCCGTTGATCACGCGGCCCTCGGCATCGATCGCCCAGGCGGTCACCTCACCCACCGCACCGAGCCGCAGCATCTCCAGGAGCTGGTCGCGGGTCACGAAACCGTCGCGGTAGACCTGGGCATCCTGGTCGAGCTGGCCGATGCCGACCAGGCGCAGATCCGCTTTCTCCGCCAGGGCCCGCACCCGCGAGACCGGCGCGATCTTCAGCACCTGCTGGCGCTCGGCATCCGAGGCGAGGAACACCGGCAACGGCACCGGATAGTGCCGCGCCTTGGTGAGGTCGGCGAGCCGCGCCAGTGTGTCGAAGAAGCTGGCCGAGCCGTCCGGCGAGATGTTGCCGACCAGCGAGACCAGCTGGTGGTTCGGACAATCCATCGGCGGCACCTGCTCGACCGCGGCCCGCATGGTGCGGCCGGTGCCGATCGCGACGATGGCCGGCTTCTCCGCGCGCAAGGTGGATTCCAGCAGGGCGGCGGCGCGGTTGGCGACCCCGGTCACCGCGTTGGGCGAGACGGCATCGGTCGGCACCACCTCGCAGAGGCGCAGGGAATATTTCTCGGTGAGCCGGGCCGCCAGCTCCATGCAGGCCGCGATCGGGTGTTCCAGCTTGAAGGTGATCAGCCGCTCCGAGAGACAGAGCGAGACCAGGCGCTGGGCGGTGGCGCGGCTGACCTTCAGCTTCTTCGCGATCTCGTCCTGGGTGTTGCCGGCGATGTAATAGAGCCAGCCGGCGCGCGCCGCGTCTTCGAGCTTGGATCTTTCGTTGTCGGCGGCCATCGCAGAATCAGGAGACGAGAGAGCGTTTGAGATCGCTCATCTTATCGAAGATCTGCGCGGCACCGGAAGTCTCCAAAGCGGCCCGGCCCTCCCGGCCCGCATAATGGGCGCCGCCGGTGAAGCCCCAGACGGTCATTCCGGCCGCCTGGGCGGCGATGACGCCGGCGACGCTGTCCTCGATCACCAGCGCACGCTCCGGGGCGACGCCCATGACCGCGGCGGCGTGCAGGAAGAGATCCGGCGCCGGCTTGCCCCGCTTCACCATCTGCGAGGTGAAGACATGGCCGCCGAAGAACTCGGTCAGCTTGGCCAGCGAAAGGGAGAAGGTGACGCGGTCGAGATCGCTGGACGAGGCGATGCAGACCGGCGTCCGCAGGCTCTTCAGGAGA
>JAYSFH010000476.1:0-3594 GCA_041913405.1 Dongia sp.
GACCATCAACAACTTGATATCTCCCTACTCATATACAACCTTGACGGCTGCGATGATGACCGTGTTGATGCCGGTCACGGTCATGCCTTCGAAGATGTTGAAGTCCACCTTCTGGTGGTGGGTCTTGGCCGAGATGGTGCGGCTTGCCTTCGGATCCCAGACCACGAGATCGGCATCGGCGCCGACGCTGACCGAGCCCTTGCGCGGATATTCGCCGAGGTCACGCGCACGAACTCCATCGGCGTGAGCCGGCCCGTGCCGACGCCGTGATGCCAGAGCACCGACATCCGGTCCTCGACGCCGCCGGTGCCGTTCGGGATCTTGGTGAAGTTGTCGCGGCCCATCGCCTTCTGATCGGCGCAGAAGCAGCAATGGTCGGTGGCTGTGGTTTGCAAGGTGCCCGATTGCAGCGCCCGCCAGAGGATCTCCTGGTTCTCCTTCGGCCGGAACGGCGGGCTCATCACATGCGCCGCGGCGAAGTTCCAGTCCGGGTTGCGATAGACGGAATCATCGACCAGCAGATGACCGGCCAGCACTTCGCCATAGACCCGCTGTCCTTCGTTGCGGGCGCGGCTGATCGCCTCGACCGCCTCTTTACAAGAGTTGTGCACGATGTAGAGCGGATTGCCGATCACCTGGGCGACCCGGATCGCGCGGTTGGCAGCCTCGCCCTCGACCTCCGGCGGGCGCGACATCGGATGCGCCTCGGGGCCGGTCAGTCCCTTCTTCACCAGCTCGTTCTGCAGGTGAAAGACGAGCTCGCCGTTCTCGGCATGCACCGTCGGGATCGCACCCAACTCCAGGCAGCGCGAGAAGCTCTTCACCAGGTTCTCGTCCGGCACCATGATGGCGTTCTTGTAGGCCATGAAATGCTTGAACGAGTTCACGCCATGCTCGCGGGCGAGCGTGCCCATGTCCTCATAGACCTGGTCGCTCCACCAGGTGACGGCAACATGGAAGGAATAGTCGGCGCAGGACTTCTCGGCCCAGCCCATCCATTCCTTATAAGCGGACATCAGCGAGGTGTTCGGCGAGGGGATCACGAAATCGATGATCATTGTCGTGCCGCCGGCGAGGCCCGCCGCGGTGCCGGTGAAGAAATCCTCGCTGGCCACCGTGCCCATGAAGGGCAACTGCATATGGGTATGGGGATCGATTCCGCCCGGCATCACGTATTGGCCGCCGGCATCCACCACCTGCGCACCGGATGGCGCGGCGAGGTTCTCGCCCACGGCCTTGATCTTGCCGTTCTCGCAGAGGACGTCGGCCCGGGTCATTTGTTCGGCGGTGACGACGGTACCACCCTTGATCAGCACGGACATGGCATTCACTCCCTATTATGGCGGCCACGCTGCGAGACGGAGATCGGCGCGGCGGTTTGAGGAAATCTTACCCCCTTTGCAGGCGGTTGTAAGTGGTCTCATGAATGGTTCGCCCCGGAGGCTCCCCCTCCCCATTTATGCTGGGGTGGCAAGGCCTTGTTCAGTGGGCGGTTTCGTTGTTCACTACCGGCCGACACGGGGCGGCGAAGAATGAACAAGACCAGCGTTTTCGGAAATCTCAGCCAGGAAGTCATTGTCTTCCTGCTGGCGGCGGCGCTGTTCGTCGTCGCCGGCCTCACGCTGAACGGCTTCCTGCAGCCGGGCAACCTGATCGCCATGGTGCGCAGCGTCTCGGTGCTCGGCATCCTCGCGGTCGGCATGGGCATCGTGATCATCGGCCGTGGCATCGACCTCTCCGCGGTCGCGGTGATGGCGATGTCGGTCGCCTGGTACCTGCAGATGCTGCAAAGCGGCGTCGCGCCCGGCGTCGCACTGGCCTGGGCGCTCGGCGGCGTGCTGGCGATCGGGCTCATCAACGGCTTCCTGGTCGCCTATGCCGACGTGCCGGCGATCTTCGTGACCCTGGCCAGCGGCTATTTCGTCTACGGCTTCGCCCGCTCGCAGCTGATCCTGCAGGACGCGACCGCGGTTCCCGCCGAGAACTGGATCCTCGGCCTGCAGCAGATTCACCTCGCCGAGATCCCGGTCGAGGTCTTCTCCTTCGCCGCCGCGGCCTTCGTCGCCTTCCTGTTCCTGCGCTTCTCGAAATGGGGCCGCTACGTCTATCTCGAGGGCGACAACCCGATGGCCGCCCGCAACCTGGGCGTGCCGGTGCGGCCGATGACGGTGTTGCGCTACGTGATCTCCGCCTTCACCTCCTTTGCCGCCGGCGTGCTGACCGCCTCCAGCCTGCAGAGCATCAACGTGCGGGTGGTGAATTCCAACCTGCTCTACGACGTGATCCTGGTGGTGGTGATCGGCGGCATCGGCCTTTCCGGCGGCCGCGGTGCCATGCGCAACGTCGTGGTCGGCGCGCTGCTGATCGGCATCATGCAGAACGCCATGACCATCCTCGACATCTCCAACATCTACCAGAACCTGATCAAGTCCCTGGTGCTGCTGGTCGCCATCGTGGTCGACGGGCTTTTGAACCCGCGCGACGAGCAGACCGCGCAGCAGGGCGATATCTGAGTGCATCAAGAACGCGAAACCACGACAGAGAGGAAGGACCTGACCATGAAGATGAGAGCCATGCTGGCCGCCGCGGCCATGACGGTGCTCGGCGCCGTCGGAATCGCCCATGCCCAGGAAGCGACCGATCCGGGCCCGGCCGCCTATGAAGCAGCGATGAAAGGCAAGCGCGTCGTCCTCATTCCGATGGCGATGGGCTTCGACCTCGCGCAAGGCTGGGCCGCCTACCTCAAGAAAGAGGTCGAGGGCTGGGGCGGCACCTTCGAGACCCGCGACCCGAACTGGAGCACCGAGGCGGCGACCCAGGCGATCACCGAGGTGATCTCCGCCGATCCGAAGCCCGACGTGCTGGTGATCCACTCGCCGGATCTCAACACCTTCTCGCGGCTTTTGAAGAAGGCGCAGAGCGAAGGCATCTACGTGGTGCTGATCGACAACCCGATGAACTTCCCGGCCGACGCCTTCATCGGCAGCGACTGGGATCGCCTCGGCCAGCTCGAGGCCGAAGCGGCGGTCAAGGCCTGCGGTCCGAACTCCTCGAAGAAGATCGGCCTGGTGCAGGGCGACGCGGCCAACGCCTCGTCGATCTTCCAGTACAACGGCATCAAGAAGGTGCTGGCCAAGAACCCCGAGTTCAAGATCGTGGCCGAGCCGTTCTCGAACTGGGATCCGACCACCTCGCGCACGGTGACCGCCACCATGCTGCAGCAGAACCCGGACATCTGCGCCATCATCGACTTCTGGGATGGTGACGCGACCGGCGCCGCGGCGGCGATCAAGGACGCCAAGCTCGACGGCAAGGTGCACCTGATCACCACCGGCGGCGGCGAATCGCTCGCCTGCAAGTCGATCGAGGACGGCACCTTCACCGCGATCGTCATGACCGACCTCGCCGGCCAGTCGCGCGACATGAACGCGATCATCAAGTACCTGCTGCAAAGCAAGCAGCCGGCCGGCACCTCGGCGACCTACATCTACACGCTGGAAAAGGCCTGGTTCAAAGAGGACCTGAAGCCCGGCACCTGCTGGGACGTGAAGGCCCTGCAGGCCGGCAAGTTCTGATCCTGCATCGTTGAGACAG
>JAYSFH010000477.1:0-3586 GCA_041913405.1 Dongia sp.
ATGGTCTGCTGGATCTTGGCGCTGCCGTCGTTGAATTCCTCCCAGGAATCGGTCTCGACGGTCAGGGCGTAGGGCAACTCTTGTTGGAGCTGGCGGAACAGCTGCTCGCGGGTGATCTCGGCGGCGAGGCTGCGCATCGGCGCATCGGTGATCTGGTCGTCGGGATAGTGGTGCGGGCCTTCCGGCATGCGCTGCGCGAGGGCCCGCAGCAGATCGTCGAGGCCGTCGCCGGTCTCGGCCGAGATCATGAAGATATCGGTGAATACGCCTTCGGCGTTGAGATTCGACGCCATCGTCAGCAGCTTTTCGCGCTTCACGATGTCGATCTTGTTCAGGACGAGGATCGCCTGGCGCTTCTGCTTCTTCAGTCCGGCGATGATGCCCAGCGTCTCCTCATCGACGGACTTCTGCGCCGCGTCGACGATCAGCACCACCGCATCGGCATCGGCGGCGCCACCCCAGGCGGCGGCCACCATGGCGCGATCCAGGCGCCGGCGCGGCGCGAAGATGCCGGGCGTGTCGATGAGGATGATCTGCGTCCCGCCTTCGGTCACGATGCCGAGCACGCGGCTGCGGGTGGTCTGCACCTTGGGGCTGACGATCGAGACTTTCTGGCCGACCGCGCGGTTGACCAGGGTCGACTTGCCGGCATTGGGGGCGCCGATGATGGCGACGAAGCCGCAGCGGCTGACCGGGGGGGAAGCTGCCTCGGTCATGCGCCCACCCGGTCCATCAGACGTTTGGCGGCGGCCTGCTCCGCCGCGCGTTTGGAGCGACCGCGTGCAGATTCAGGCTCGTGGCCGGAGACGGTAACCTCGACCTCGAAGACGGGATCGTGCGGCGGGCCTTCGCTCTTCACCACGGTGTAGAGCGGCAGCGCCAGGCCCGCGGCCTGGGCCCATTCCTGCAACGCGGTCTTCGCGTCCTGCGGCGGCTTGGCCTCGGCGTCCATCTTCGGGCGCCAGTGGCGCTCGACGAAGACGCGCGGGGGCTCGAGCCCGCCGTCGAGGTAGATCGCGCCGATCAGCGCCTCGCAGGCATCGGCGAGGATGGCGGGATTGGCGCGGCCGCCGCCCTCCTCCTCGCCGCGGGAGATGGTGAGATAGCGGCCGAGCGCGATCTCGCGCGCGACCGCGTCGAGGCTGTCCTGCTTCACCAGTGCCGCCAGGCGGCGCGCCAGCGCACCTTCGTCCTCATCGGGGAAAGCGCGGAACAGCATCTCGGCGATGACGATGCCGAGCACGCGGTCGCCCAGGAATTCCAGTCGCTGGTTGTCGGCGCCCCGCTCCGATTTCTTGCGCAGCTTGCCGCGACCGGTCGAGACCGCGCTGGGGTGCATCAGGGCGACGCGCAGCAGCTCCGGATCCTTGAAGCCGTAATCCAGCGCCGCCATCAGGTCGCGCAGATCCGGCCCGGTCTCGCGTTTGGCTGTGCTCCCCCCGCCCGACATCCACCGCAACTCAGTCGATGACGTTCAGGAGACGCTGCCAGCGAAGCGCGGTCACCCAGGTGATCGGGTTGCTGAACTTGAAGCTGTCGTCGTAGGACCAGAACAGGATCTTGGCCGGGCCGATCAGGTTCTGCGAAGGCACGAAGCCGACCTTGTCGAGCATCGCCGGATCGGTGATCTCGGTGGATTGGATCTTGGCGAGGATCTCCTCGGGCGTACCGTTCTCGAAATAGATCCGCTCCCAGGCGCCCGGGCGGCTGTCGTTGGAATTGTCGCGGTTGTCGCCCATCATGAAGAAGTCGCCCTGCGGCACGACATAGACCGGCGTGTTGTCGTAGCGGCCGGTGTCGCCCTGGGTCTCGATGATCTGGTGGGTGACGCCGCCGGGCAAGGTCTCGATGTAATGCGCGACCGGGCGGCCGACCTGGTCGTCGGGCGTGGTGTACTGGAAGTCGGCGATGCGCTCGCGCTTCACCGCCTCGCCGTTGATGTAGAGCAGGCCTTGCTTCATCTGGATGCGGTCGCCGGGCAGGCCGATCACGCGCTTGATGAAATCGGTGTCGGGATCGCCGGGCGGACGGAAGACGACGACATCGCCGCGCTTCGGATCATCCGCCCAGACCCGGCCCTCGAACGGCGCCAGGCCCCAGGGGAAGGAATACTTGCTGTAGCCGTAGGCGGTCTTCGAGACGAAGAGATAGTCGCCGATCAGCAGGGTCGGGATCATCGAGCCGGACGGGATGTTGAAGGGCTCGAAGGCGAAGGTCCGGACGAAGATCGCAATGACAATGGCCCAGAACAGGGTCTTGGCGAGCTCCCAGGTTTCACGGAGGCTCCCGGACTCAGGTTTCGCCATAACTTGTTGTTTCCGTTCCGGTTTTTCCATGCGCCCTGGCTCCCGCGGCGTTCCGGCGGATCAAGCCATCCGACCGGTGGAAAGTCAAGCCGAGCGCGGAAAACCGCCCGGCGGCGGGGGCAGGGCCGCTTTGACAGGGCTACATGGCTCCGTTAGCTTGCCCGGCGACGGGGATGGAGTCCCCCGGGCGGCGCGATCTTCAGCCGCCGAACCGCCGCGACAGGATGTAGCGGCTGATGGCTCCTACCGGGCGAGCGCACGGTGGGAGTCTGCCCAAAATTCCCAGCCTGCCTCCGACCCTGCGCGGTGTTGTCGCCGCAATTGCGCGCGGCTGGGTGATGAGGAGTTTCGAATGCTCTATCTGATCGTGTTCGTCGGCGCCGGAATCGGCGGCATGCTCCGCCATGGCGTGAACACGCTGGGCCTGCGCCTGGCCGGGGCGGATTTTCCCTACGCGACCATGACCATCAATATCGTGGGCTCGCTGGCGATGGGCCTGGTCGCCGGCTATTTCGCCTTCCGCGGCGGCGAGGGCGTGTTCGGTTCGATGAGCCAGCACGGACGGCTCTTCCTCACCACCGGCGTGCTCGGCGGCTTCACCACCTTCTCCGCCTTCTCGCTGGATTTCGCGACGCTCTGGGAACGCGGCGCGATGGGCGGGGCGGCCTTCTATCTGATCGCCTCGGTGCTGGGCTCGCTGGTTGCGATCTTCGCGGCGCTGGCGGCGGCGCGGGCGATCTGGGGCTGATCCCTGCCCCTTGGTCCAAATTGCGCCGCCCCCGCCGGCGATGCCAACGTCCCCTGATGCAAGGCACCGCACCCGAGGGGGAAGAGATGCAGGATTTCCGCAGAGCCTTTCTGTCCGCGACCATCGCGGCGGCGATCGCCGCCGTCACCGCGCCGGCCTCGGCGCAGATGCTGGCGCCCTGGTTCAAGGATTCCGTCGGCATGAGCGACGAGGACATGACGCAAATGAAGGGCGCGCTGAAGACGGCGGTGGACCAGAAGAAAGTGGGCGCCACCGCGGACTGGAGCTCGTCCAGCGGCCGCGCCGGCCATGTCGAGATCCTGGAGCTGTTCGAGAAGGACGGCATGGAATGCCAGACCGTGAAGCACAGCTTCACCGCCGGCGGCGGCAAGACCTTCACCCTGCCGCTGTGCAAGGTCGCGGACGGGAGCTGGAAGATCGCGTTCTAGTCACTCACCTGATAGGCCTCACGCAGCTTCAAGACCCTCACCCTGTCCCTCTCCCTACGGGCGAGGGGACGCTGTGGCACGAG
>JAYSFH010000478.1:0-3578 GCA_041913405.1 Dongia sp.
CATGGCCTGGCAGCTCCTGGTTCAGACCGGGAATGCCGAATTGGAGTTCCGGTTCAAGGAGGCGGACGGCTGGACGGCGTACAATATGCGGTTCGGCTTCGGCAACCTGCGCGAGGCCGTGGTCGCCGGACTGCAGCGGGCGACGCGGCGCATCGCAATGCTCGAAGTACTGGGCAGCGAGCCGGAGTTCGGCCTTGAAGGCATGATCGCGGCGTTCAATGCCGAGAAGACGGTCATTGACCTCGCCGCCGCACAACGTCTGCTGGTTCTGCTCGCCGGCCTCGCGCCGGTGCGTCCGATCGGACTTCATGACCCCGGAATCGAGCATCAGTTTGCGCGCGACGCCGTCGCGCAGATGGAGGCGCTGGGTGAAGCGCTGTTCCCGGAAGCCGAGGACATGCCCGCCTTCGGCACGCCGGTTCCCTATCGCGGCCAGACTCTGTTCAGTGCCATTGATGCGAGCCTGGCCGCTGTCGCCGCGGGCACCGGCATCTCCACGCCGGCGCAGAAGGCGGAATTTTCCGGCGCAGTCTCCTTGTTCTGCGGGGCCTTTGCCGGTGCCTTGACCGAGCCCTTCGTCGCGCGGGACAGTCCCCCGGGCAGGGCGTCACGGTTGCTGGTCGGAATGCTCAAGCTCAACACCGGCGCCTGGTGGCGGGATGCGCTGCAGCGCGCAAGCCTCTTCACCTTGCGCGGCTTACAGGGCAGTGCGCTGCAGCGACGGTTCGAGGATCTCGATCCGGCTTTTGCTGCGATGCTCGCGACGTTTGGTATCGAACCCGCCGGCTGGGACTTGCTGCGCGGCGGCGCGCCGCGTTCCAACGCGGCCGTCGCAGCGACAGCCAAAGCCCTCAATGCCTACCTCTGGGATCGACTGATCCTGGTGGCGCTTGGATCGGAAGGGCCTGGACAAGCCGCCTTCGGGCGCGGCATCGCCGATTTCACCGCGGAAGGCGAGCTTCTGCGTTTCATGGCGCAGTTCCGGGATTTCCGGGCAGCGTTTCTGCCGCGGCCGGTGGGCAATCCGAGGGTGGATCGAGATACCGATCAGGCGCAGCGTCAAGCGCTGGCGGAGGGCGATGTCCTCGGCGGTCTTGCGAATCTGATCATCTGGCTCGTGCTGCTGGCACCGCTCGAAGCGTTCGCATCTGCTGCAGAAGAAGCGCCGGAATCCGGTCCCGATGATTGGCCCTGGTTGGATTCGGCGATCGCCGGTGGCGCGCTCGGGCTCTGTGCCGACTTTCTCTTCGGCGAGACCACCGGCGTCAGCCAGATGCCGCTTCTCGGCTATGCCGCGCCACGACATCCGTCGCTTGATTCCGCGCTCGGTCTCTGGCGCAAGGCGCAACAGGGTGAGGACGTGCGTGCGCCGCTGGCGGCCTGGGCGGACGCGCAAGACGACGGGCAGCTCGACACGCTGCAGGTCACGCGACAAGCCCTCAACTATGCGCTGCTTCACCATCTGCAGAACATGCTGGAACCCGGCTACCTCCCGCGCACGCTCAAGCGAATGCGCACCGAGCGCATCTAGGCCTGTCGGTAGAGGCGCCGTAACGATCACGGCGCGCGGCGCGCGGCGCCGGCAAGCGCCGAGCGCGCTCGCCGTTGGGTTCCAACAAGCTGCTGAAATTCCTGTCATGGCCATCGGTGGCCGGAACATTGCTGCCGTTCAGACGGGTGAGCCGCCTCGGGCTCGGGACTCCTGCTTGAGCATCAACCTCAGCGCAGTTTTCCCTAGATTTCCGCCAAAAATATCACTATAGTATGAGTTCTGTTGTGCCGCCCATTTCTGGATCGGGCGCAGAGCTGTCCGCGATGACCCGCCTGTGAGGACAAGATGACCGTCTCCAGCACCATCAACCGAGAGCAGTACGCGACCGACGGAGTCACCACCGCCTTCACCATCCACTTTCCCTTCTTCAACGACACGGATGTGAAGGCGATCTTCGTGGATGCGCTGGGCAATGCGACGCCCCTTGCGCTCAATGCCGATTTCTTGCTGACGGGCGGCGGCGGCGCGGGTGGATCGCTGGTCGCGACGGTGCCGCCGGCCGCCGGCGGAACGCTCACCCTCTACCGCGAGATTCCGTTCACCCAGGAAGACGACTATGTCGAAGACGATCCGCTGCCCGCGGATACGCTGGAGGGCGGCTTCGATCGCGCCGTCATGCGCGACCAGCAGCTGAAGGACGGGCAGGATCGCGCGCTCACCTTTCCGGTGACGATCGCGCCCGGCGTCTCCGCGGTGCTGCCGGATCCGCTCGGCGGCAGGCTGCTCGGCTGGTCGGCCGACGGCCTCGCGCTCGAGAACAAGGACGTGGCGCAGCAGGGCGCCGTCACCAATGCGACCGAGGCGCAGGCCGGGATCAGCCGGATCGCCACCCAGGCGTTGGTCGATGGCGGCAGCAACGACACCGATTTCATCACCGCCCGCAAGCTCGCGAACTCCGCGCTCGCCACCACGCTCGCCGCGAACACGGCGCTGCTGGCCCAACTCCAGATCGCCACCCGCCTCGCGCAATTCACCCTCAGCCGCTGAAGGGAACGAACTCATGACAATCCTCAACCACAATCCGGTCTACGGCGCGACGCAGAAGACCGCCACGGCGAAGGCGAGCAGCGCCACGGCCATCGCCAACACCGATCTTGACGACACGCCGACCGGAACGGCGCTGCTGATGACGGCGCCGGCCGGCGGCTGCGCGGTCACCCGCCTCTCCGCGCAGCTGGTCGAGCCCAACCTCGCCACCGCCTGCCAGCTCAATCTCTATCTCTCGAAGGACGGCGGCACGACGATGCGCCGGCTGAAGAGCGTCGCCCACGCCGCCTATACCTGGGCCGTGACCACGGCGCCGACACAGGACGACTTTGGCTACACCGAATCCGCACCGCTGCGACTGGAAGCCAGCGACCGGCTCTACGCCCAGGTGCGCGCGGGCTCCGCGGTCACCGATGCCTTCGCCTTCACCGCCGAATACGCCGAGCTGGTGCCGGATGCCTAATCCGTCTCCGGCCCGGCCGCCGCTGATCGCGCGGCCCTTTCCGGTCCGCGGCGCCAATGCGCGCTCGAGCCCGCCGCCACTGATCGCGGGTGGGCGCGGCGCGGCGCAGGCTCCGAAGCCCGACGCGCAGTACACGCATATCCTTGGTCAGGGCAACCGAACCGGCCTCATCACCGTCAGCGGCAGCTTCACGCCGGACGGCGGCACCTTCGACAACCTGGTGGACGGCGCGACCGCGACCGGCTCCAGCGACGCGATCGATATGCCCGGGACCGGCAGCACCGCGATCGCCGATGGCGATCACATCCTGTTCGACTTCGGCGTCCCGGTTTTCATCGAGGAGATCGCGATCGATTTCAAGATCGGCGCCAACATGGGCGCCTGGGGCTGGTGGGCCGGCCCCGACCTCGGCAACTGGACCCGCTTCGGCGGCAACACCTGGAACGCCGACACGCTGGTAACGCCGGTCGCCGGCTATCCCTTCGCCGGCCTGCGCTACGGCAAGTGGATGAAGGAGGGCGCCGGCGTGAACTTCACCAACAACTGGCTGACCGAGTTCACCTTCAAGATCGCCTA
>JAYSFH010000479.1:0-228 GCA_041913405.1 Dongia sp.
CTGCCCCTGATGTTTCGCCAGCAATAGCCGATCGGCGGTTTGCTGGCTACTCGCCTTCCCGTACCTCCGGAAACATGCCAATTTGCTGCTCGACGAAGCCGGCGACGGCCGCCAGCAGGCGGTCGATGTCGCGTTTCAGGGCGTCGAAGCCGGCCGTCTTCTCGATCTTCTCTTCGTCCATGTAGAGGCCGCGGTTGACCTCGATCTGCAGGCTGTGCCGGCCGTCCC
>JAYSFH010000479.1:268-3549 GCA_041913405.1 Dongia sp.
AACCCTGCAAAGTCTCGGCGACGAAGGCGGTGAATTCCGGATCGCAGCTCTCGCCCTCGAGATCGCCGAGCACGAAATCGTCGCGCGGGATCGGCTTGCCCTGCTTCCGGCCCAGCGCCTTCATCGAATGCGCATTGATGTGCCAGACCGCACCGAAACGCGCATGCAGCTCGGCGAGCATGGCCTCGAGCTCGTCGTGATAGGGCCGGTGAAAGCGCGCGATCCGCGCCGCGATCTCGGCGACGGGAAGCTTGCGGTCATAGACCGGGACATTGCCGCGGATCAGGCGGCGGATCAAGCCGAGGCCCATCTCGGTGCGCTCACTGGCCTCGATCGCAGTCGGCCAGTCGCCTTCCAGCATGGTGGGATCGATCTCGCCTTCGTGGCGGTTGGGATCGACATAGCTGCGCGGGAACAGCGCCTTCAGGAAGCCGGCCCGGTGCAGCGGCGCGCTTTCATAGAGGTCATCGACGAAGGCGTCCTCGGCCCGGCGCAGCAAAGCCAGGGGTGCGGCATGGCCGAAGTCCTCGGGATAGGCCCGCCCGCTGTGAGGGGAATCCACGACCAGGGGCAAAGCCGTGCCGGCCGGCGCGGTGCGGACCAGGACGCCGGGGAGGAAGCGGATCTTTTTGATGTCGGTGCTTGTCATCGAGTGGATGGGTTGCCAGCGGTCCTCCAACCGCTATGCTGAACGGCAATGAACGTCAACAGAAAGCAGGCATTCCGTGGCGGCGCTTCCGCAAAGTCTCGACCTGACCCGCAAGCTGATCGCCTTCGACACGACCAGCCGCAACTCAAACCTGGAGCTGATCGACTTCGTGCGCGACTATCTGGACGCGCATGACGTCCAGACCACGCTCATTCCCGACGAGACCGGCAAGAAGGCCAACCTTTACGGCACGATCGGCGCCGACGATAAGCCAGGCATCTGCCTGTCGGGTCATACCGACGTGGTGCCGATCGACGGCCAGAACTGGACCAGCGATCCCTGGGCGCTGACCGAGAAGAGCGGCAAGCTCTACGGCCGCGGCGCCTGCGATATGAAGGGCTTCTTGGGCTGCGTGCTCGCGGCGGTGCCGCAATTCTCCAAGACCCGGCTCGCAACGCCGCTGCATCTGCTCTTCTCCTTCGACGAGGAGGTCGGCTGCCTCGGGGTGCGGCGCGCGCTCAGCGTGATCAAGGACCTGCCGGTGAAGCCCAAGGGCTGCATCATCGGCGAGCCGACCCTGATGCAGGTCGCGATCGCCCATAAGGGCAAGAAGAGCATGCGCGCCCATGTTCACGGCAAGGAGTGCCATTCCTCGCTGGCGCCGAAGGGCGTCAACGCGGTCGAGTATGCAGCACTCGCGATCGCGCATCTCCGCGGCATGGGCAAGCGCTTCGCCGCCGAAGGTCCGTTCGACCACGATTACGACGTGCCGCACACGACGGTGCATACCGGCACGATTCAGGGCGGCACCGCGCTCAACATCGTGCCGAAGGACTGCACCTTCGCCTTCGAGTTCCGGCACCTGCCGGTGCAGGACCCCGAAGCCCTCTATGCCGAGTTCAAGCGCTATGTCGACACCGAGCTCACGCCGGAGATGAAGAAGATCGCGCCGGAGACCGGCTTTGGCTTCGAGCAGATCTCCGCTTTCCCCGGCCTGGACACGCCGGAGGATTCCGAGATCACCACGCTCACCAAGAACCTGACCCAGGCCAACGGCACGACCAAGATCGCCTTCGGCACCGAAGGCGGCCTGATCCAAGAGATCGACATCCCGACCGTGGTCTGCGGCCCGGGCAGCATCGAACAGGCGCACAAGCCCGATGAGTTCGTCGACATCGCCCAGATCGCGCAATGCGAGGCCTTCATCGAACGGCTGCGGGCCAAGCTCGCGGCGTGAGCGATCCGGATATCTGGTTCGACGACTACCACACCCATGCGGCTGCCGGCGTCTTCCTGCTGACGTTGGACGGCCGGCTGCTGCTGCAACTGCGCGACGACAAGCCGGACATCCACTATCCCGGCATGATCACTGCCTTCGGTGGCGCCGCCGATCCGGGAGAAACTCCTGAAGCATGCGCGTTGCGCGAGCTGGCGGAGGAGACCGGGATCGGCGCGCGGGCCGAGCAGCTCGAGCAGCTGGGCGCGGTCTCGAAGGTGGATTTCCGCGGTCATCCGACCGCCTCCGTCTTCTTCCTGCTGCGCGGAGTCGACCCCACGAAACTTGTGATAACCGAAGGCAGTGCGGTCGTGCTAGGCTTCGCCGAAGCCGCGTCGGATCCGCGCCTAACGGAAAACTGTCGTCGGTTTTCCGCCGAAATTGCCGCAATGCTGCGGCAATGAGCCTACTATAGCGTCAATGTCGAGAGATGAGCGCTTTTCATTTGAATAGCGCAGGATCCGCGCTAAATCACGTTTAACCCGAATACCAGCCGATCCGTTGAGGCGGGGAACCGATCCCTCACTCCGGCGTCTATATCGCCGCCAAGCCATTGCCCTAAGGAAATACCGTGCCGAAACGGCGACTGCGCATTACCGTGCTGGATCTGGTCAGCAAGGGACCGACCCGGAGCACCTTTCGCCGGCTGATGAACGCCAACACCGCCAGCCTGATGCCCCAGGTGATTGCGACTTGGTGCGAGCAACTCGGCCACACGGTGCGCTATATCTGCTACACCGGGTTCGAGGACATCGACGAGATGCTCCGCGACGACTGCGACGTCGTTTTCGTCGGTTCGTTCAGCCGCTCGGCACAGACCGCCTACGCGATCAGCAACCTCTATCGCCGGCGCGGCGCGGTCACAGTGCTCGGTGGGCCGCATGCGCGCTGCTACCCGGAGGATGCCGCACTCTATTTCGATTACGTCCTCGGCTTCACCGACAAGATCGTCCTGGGCGAAATTCTCAACGAAGCCGCGCCGCACCGGCCGGCCGGGCGCTTCATCGGCGCCGCAAAGCAGCCGACCGAGCTGCCGCTGCTGGAAGAGCGCTGGAAATTCGTCGCCGAGACCCTTGCCAAGGCGCCGCTGGTCAAATTCGTGCCGATGATCGGCAGCATGGGCTGCCCCTATACCTGCAGCTTCTGCATCGATTCCACCGTCGACTACCAGCCGCTCGCCTTCGACCGCATCCGCACCGATCTCAAGTTCCTGCAGACCCAGATGCGGCGGCCTATCGTCGCCTGGCACGATCCCAATTTCGGGGTCCGCTTCAACGACTATATGACGGCGATCGAGGACGTTGTCCCTCGGGGCCGCATGCGTTTCATCGCCGAGAGCAGCCTGTCGCTGCTGTC
>JAYSFH010000480.1:0-3543 GCA_041913405.1 Dongia sp.
GCGGCGGCGGCGCTTCTCGGCGGCGCAGGTCTGGTCGTAGATGATCGCGGTGACGCCCTCGATCTCGCGCATCTCGCGCTGGATCTCGTCCAGGTCGTCGCGGTGGCGGAGCGGCGTGCCGTTCGGCAATTCGCCTTCGGCGTAGCGCGCTGGATCCTCGCTGACGACCGCGATCTTCCGAACGCCTTCCGCCGCGAGCTGGCGGGCGATGATGCCGGGCGAGAGCGGCCCGTCCATCGGCTGGCCGCCGGTCATGGCGACCGCGTCGTTGAACAGGATCTTGAAGGTGATGGTGGTCTTCGACGCCACCGCGGCGCGGATCGCGAGGCTGCCGGAATGGTAATAGGTGCCGTCGCCCATGTTCTGGAAGACGTGCTTGGTCTTCGAGAACGGCGCGCGGCCGATCCAGGTGCCGCCCTCGCCGCCCATCTGGGTGAAGGTCGCGGTGTTGCGGTCCATCCAGAGCGACATGTAGTGGCAGCCGATCCCGGCCAGGGCGGTGCTGCCCTCCGGCACCTTGGTCGAGGTGTTGTGCGGGCAGCCGGAGCAGAAATAGGCGATGCGCCGGATCGGCGGCTGGATCGACTTCAGCCCGGCCTCGCGCTGCTCCAGCGTCTTGAGGCGCGCTTCCAGTTCCGGCACCGGCTGCAGCCGGGCGATGCGGGTCACGATGGCGCGGGCGATCATCAGTGCCGACAATTCGTCGGCGGAGGGCAGGATCCAGGCGCCGCTCTCGTCGTATTTGCCGATGATGCGCGGGCGCTTGCCGTCGGGGAGATGGAACAGCTGCTCTTTCAGCTGGGTCTCGATCAGTGCGCGCTTCTCCTCGATGACCAGCACCTCTTCCAGGCCCTCGGCGAAGCGCCGCGCACCCTGCGGCTCCAGCGGCCAGGTGAGGCCGACCTTATATACGGAGACGCCGAGCCGGCGCAGCGCCGCCTCGTCGACGCCGAGGTCCTCCAGCGCCTGGCGGACGTCGAGATAGGACTTGCCGCAGGTGGCGATGCCGAAGCGCCGGCCGGGACCATCGCTGACGATGCGGTCGAGATGGTTGGCGCGGGCATAGGCGACGGCGGCGGCGACCTTGTGCTTGTGCAGCCGCAGCTCCTGCTCCAGCGCCTGCGGGCCGGCCAGCGGCGACGACGGGAAGCGGATCGAGAGCCCGCCCGGCGGCATCTGGAAGTCGGTCGGCAGCCGCACTTCGACCCGGCCGGGATCGAGGTCGACCGAGACGGCGACGTCGGTGGTCTCCGCCGTCACCTTCAGGCCGACCCAGGCGCCGCTCCAGCGCGACATCGCCCAGCCGTGCAGGCCGAAGTCGATGATCTCCTGCACGCCGGAGGGATTGAGCACCGGGATATTGGCGTCCATCAGCGCGTATTCGCTCTGATGCGCGGTGGTCGAGGACTTGCAGGTATGGTCGTCGCCGGCCAGGACCAGCACGCCGCCATGCTTCGAGGAGCCGGCGAGGTTGCCGTGGCGGAGCGCATCCCCCGAACGATCCACGCCGGGACCCTTGGCGTACCACATGGCGAAGACGCCGTCGTAGACCGCGTCGCCGAACAGGTCGTTCTGCTGGGTGCCCCAGACTGCGGTCGCCGCCAGGTCCTCGTTGACCCCGGGCTGGAAGCGGACGTGGTGCGCCTCCAGGAAGCGCCGCGCCTGAGTCGCGGCGGTGTCGAGTCCGCCCAGCGGCGAGCCGCGATAGCCGGTGATGTAGCCGGCCGTGTTCAGGCCGGCCAGCAGGTCGCGGCGACGCTGCATCAGCGGCAGCCGGACCAGGGCCTGGGTGCCGGTCAGGTAGACGCGGCCCTTGTCCTGCACATATTTGTCGTCCAGCGCGACGGCCGCCAGCGACATGAAATCCTCCAAACCGGTGTGGGCCGAACCTTGAAACCAAAAGCCCGACCTTGTCCAGTTGGTTCGGGCCGAAGTAACCTTGGCTCATGACCATTCTCGTCACCGGCGCGGCCGGTTTCCTCGGGATGCACGTGGCGAAGCGCCTGCTTCAGCGCGGCGAGAAGGTCATCGGCGTCGACAACATGGACGCCTACTATTCCCTCGAGCTCAAGGAGGCGCGCCTCGCCGAGCTGGAGGAAGACGCCAACTTCACCTTCCACTATCTCGACATCGGCGATGCCCAGGCCGCGGGTGCGGTCTTTGCCCTCTACCCCGACCTCGAAGGCATCGTCCATCTCGCGGCCCAGGTCGGCGTCGGCCACAGCCTCGCCAACCCGCAGGCCTTCCTGAACACGAATATCTCCGGGATGTTCGTCCTGCTGGAGGAATGCCGCAAGCTCAGGCACCTGAAGAACGTCATCTACGGGAGCTCGTCGGCGGTCTATGGCGGCAACCGCAAGGTGCCGTTCTCCGAGGCCGACCAGGCGAACCAGCCGCGCTCGATCTACGCCGCATCGAAACGCGCCGACGAACTGCTGGCGGCGGCCTATGCCAACATCACGCAGGTGCCGATGACCGGGCTCCGGCTGTTCGCGGTCTACGGGCCTTGGGGCCGGCCCGACATGTTCTATTACACCTTCACCCAGGCGATCGCCGCGCAGCGGCCGATCCGGGTCTACAACAAGGGCGACTTCCGCCGCGACTTCACCTATGTGGACGACGCGGTGCATGCGATCGTCGCGGCGCTCGACCAGCCGCTGCGCCGGCCCGAAGGCTTGGCTGCCGACGCCTTCATCCCGCACCAGACCGTCAACATCGGCAACGACCGCAGCAATTCCCTGAGCGAGTTCATCGCCGAGATCGAGAAGGCGCTGGGCGTGGCTGCAATCATCGAGAACGAGCCGATGAAGAAGGACGATCTCCAGGAGACCTATGCCGACGTGGCCCTGGCGCGTCGCGAATACGGCTTCGAGCCGAAGACGCCGCTCTCCGAGGGCGTGCCGCGCTTCGTCGATTGGTTCAAACGCTTCCACCGGCTCTGAGAAACATGCAGCTCCCCGTCAAATTCGTGCCCAAGCAGAGCCAGCATCTCGGCAACGTGATCGGCGCCGTCATCATCATCCTGTTCGGCCTCGTCTTCATGACGAGCTACCTGCCCGACCGCACGGCGGCCGAGAACATGAACATGAGCTTCGGCGAATGGCTCGGCCTGAGCGGCGTGCGGCTGCCCTTCCTGCTGATCACCGTCGCGGTGCTGCTGTTCGGCCTGGTGGCGCTGGCACTCGCGCTGCTGAACATGTCCGGCGGATCGCCGCACAGCCATTTCATCGTCGATCGCTTCGGCATCCAGGTCCGCGGTTACTTCGGCGAGACCCGGCTCTCCTGGAAGGACCTCGGGCCGATCCGGCCGTTTCGGCGCAGTGCATTGCAAGCCATGGGCCTGGACCGGCGATACTGGATCGTCTCCGACACGTTCAGCGGGGAAAGCCGTGTCGACACGCGGCGGGCGCTTTCCAGCTTCACCCTGCGGATTCCGGTGACCGCCTACGTCGGCAGCAGCTGGCTCGGCAATGTCGGGCCGGCGATGGAGGCGACCGCCGCCTGGCTGGAGAACCTGCGCAAGCTGGCGCGGGAGGACAGCCT
>JAYSFH010000481.1:0-3517 GCA_041913405.1 Dongia sp.
CGACATTATGTATGACAATTCCCGAGGTTGTGATAACCTCGCCGGCAATCAATAACCACAATCTTTCTGGGACGAGCGGCTTTTTGCGGTGCAATATGTATGACAATAACGGCATGGCCGCGATGCTGCGCCTCTGCCGCGCGCGCGCCTTTCCTGCGCGCCCCTATCCTGCGCGCTGGGCCGCGCAGCGGCCGTATTAGGCCATGCGCCAGCTCAAGACGGTGGGCAAGGTTGCTGCGGTGCGCAAGAGCAGTCTGCACCACCAGGTCGCCCAGGACATCGGCGCGCGGATATTGCGTGGAGAGTTCGCTCCGGGCGATCTCCTTCCCAACGAGGCAGAAAGCTGTCGGGTCTATGGCGTGAGCCGCACCGCGGTGCGCGAAGCCATGAAGATGCTGACCGCCAAGGGGCTGATTATCTCCCGGCCGAAGATCGGCTCCCGGGTCCAGCCGAAAGAGTCGTGGAACCTGCTCGACCGGGACGTGCTGGTCTGGTACTGCGCCGCCGCCGAGCGCAGCCATTTCCTCGCTTCGATGCACCAGGTGCGCGACATCCTGGAGCCGGAGGCCGCGGCGCTCGCCGCCGTCAACCATACGGCAAGCCAGTTGAAGACGATCGAGCAGGCATTGCACGGCATGCGCGATTCCGTCGATCCCGCCGCCTGGAACGTCGCCGATGTGCAGTTCCATGTGGCCATCCTCTGGGCGGCCGGGAACGAGCTGCTGGTGCCGTTCGGCTTCCTGATCGAATCCGCGCTCGGCACCATGTTCGATTTCACCGTGAAGCATAACCAGACCTGGCGCGACGCCTATTGGCTGCACGAGAACATCGTGACGGCGATCCGCAAGCGGCGTCCGGAAGCCGCCCGCAAGGCGGTGCGCGCGCTACTTGCGGACACCGGCAATGTGCTGGCACAACAGGCCCGGGAAGCCAGCCGCGAGAAGCGGCGGGCGAAACCGAAGGTCAAGAAATAGGTCGCGTTCCGCGCGACCCGCCAGCATCATC
Organism: Dongia sp.; assembly: GCA_041913405.1. Lineage (GTDB taxonomy): Bacteria > Pseudomonadota > Alphaproteobacteria > Dongiales > Dongiaceae > Dongia. The sequence continues at coordinate 1,006 of JAYSFH010000481.1, forward strand.
CGAGGGAAGCATGGATTTATCGAAACTGGCCCGCCATCCGGGCCTCAAGGGCCGCAGCGTGTTCGTCACCGGCGGCGGCTCCGGCATCGGCGCCGCGATCGTCGAAGCCTTCGTCGACCAGGGCGCCAAGGTCGCCTTCGTCGATATCAACGCAGAGGTGAGCGAGAAGCTGGTCGCTGAGCTGAGGGCGCAATATGGAAACGCGCCCCTGTTCATCAAATGCGACCTCACCGATATCCCGGCGCTGCAGGCTGCGGTCGCGCAGGCCGGCAAGCACAACGGCGACCTTTCGGTCCTGGTCAACAACGCCGCCAACGACCAGCGCCACAAATGGGAAGAGGTGACGCCGGAATACTGGAACGAGCGGCTCGCGGTCAACCTCAGCCCGACCTTCTTCACCATGCAGGCGGCGGCGCCGCAGATGAAGCGCGCCGGCGGCGGCTCCATCGTGAACTTCGGCTCGATCAGCTGGAAGCTGGCGATGGGCGGCATGGCGGCGTACACCGCGTCGAAGGCGGCGATGCATGCGCTCACCCGCGGCATGGCCCGCGATCTCGGCCCCGACAGGATACGGGTCAACACCGTGCTGCCTGGCTGGATCATGACCGAGCGGCAGAAGACGCTGTGGCTCACGCCCGAGGCCGACGCGATGCGCGACGCCGCGCAATGCCTGAAGGACAAGATCCAGCCGATGGATGTCGCCCGCCTGGTGCTGTTCCTCGCCTCCGATGATTCCCGGATGTGCACGGCGCAGGAATTCACCATCGACGGCGGCTGGGCCTGAACTGACTACTCCGCGCTGCGCGCCTTTGCCTCGTCGTCGACGACGACCGTCCGCGCGGCGCGGTGGCCGGTGACTTCGGCGCCGGCATCCGCGGCCAGCGGCAGATAACAGAGCAGCGATGCGCTCGCGATGGCGCCGACCAGGAAGAAGGCCGGCGGGAAGTCGGCTGCGGTGATCGGCCCGGCGCCATGCAGCGCGATGGTGAAATGCAGCGCCATCGCGCCGATCCCCACCCCGACGCTCAACGACAGTTGCTGGCCGATGCCCGAGAAGCTGGAGGCCTGGCTCATCCGCGGCTGCGGGATGTCGGACATGGTCAGCGTGTTGATGCCGGTGAATTGCAGCGAACGGAAGAAGCCGCCGGCCAGCAGCAGGCCGAGGATCACCCAGCCTGGCGTGGTCGGCGTGAAAAAGCCGTAGACCGCGACGAAGGCGCCGGAGATCACCGCATTGGCGATCAAGGTGCGGCGGAAGCCGAAGCGGCGCAGCACCGGGCCGGCGGTGGCCTTCATCAGCATGGCGCCGGCGGCGCTGGCGAAGGTCAGCAGGCCGGAATGGAACGGCGACAGGCCGAAGCCCAGCTGCAACATCATCGGCAGGATGAAGGGCAGCGCGCCGATCGCGATCCGGAACAGGAATCCGCCGGTGATCCCGGCGCGGAAGGTCGGGATGGTGAGCAGCCGGAGATCGATGATCGGGTGCGGGTTGCGATGGGAGTAGCGGACATAGGCGGCGATCGATGCCGCGCCGACCGCCAGCAGGGCGATCACCACCGGTGTCGGCAAGGTGCCGCGGCCGATTGACTCAAAGCCGAAGATCAACCCGGTGAAACCGACCGCCGTCATGATGAAGCCGTAGGTGTCGAACGGCCGCACGTCCTTCTCGCGCAGATTCTCGATGAACAGCGTCACCAGGGTGATGCCGAGGATGCCGATCGGGATGTTGATCCAGAAGATCCAGCGCCAGGAGACGTAGGTCGCGAGGAAGCCGCCGAGCGGCGGGCCGATCACCGGCCCGATCAGCGCCGGCAGCGTGAGATAGGCCATCGCGCGCACCAGCTCGGACTTCTCCACCGAGCGCAGCAGCACCAGGCGTCCGACCGGCACCATCATCGCGCCGCCGATGCCTTGCAGGATGCGTGCGCCGATGAACTCGAACAGCGTGTCTGAGAGGCCGCACAGGATCGAGCCCAGCATGAAGATCGCGATCGCGGCGCGGAACACATGCCGCGCGCCGAACCGATCGGCGATCCAGCCGGAGGCCGGAATGAACACCGCGAGGCTCAGGAGATAGGAGGAGATCGCGAGGTTGAGCCGGATTGGATTCTCGCCCAGCGACCGCGCGATCGCCGGCAGCGCGGTGGAGAGCACCGTGGAATCCAGGTTCTCCATGAACAGCGCCGTCGCGACGATCAGCGGAACGAGGATGGGGCGAGGTAGGCTGGACGGCATCACAAGGGAATGGAAATCGGGCTACGCGGGTTCATATAAGAATAGAACGCGCGAGTTCCACTTGTCCTGCGAATATCGGGTCCATGCCGGCGCAAACGCCGGGTTTTAGCGGCTTTTCGGGGATTTCACCGCGCGGCGCCGGGCAATTGGGTAGGGGCGATACGCTCTCTCTGCCCGATACCCAATCGCCGATCAAACCACCGCCTCCGGCTGGAAACGGTCTCGCTGCGGCAGGAGGGGCGAAGCCATCGCGGGGCTCCGCCGCCGCATCACATCA
>JAYSFH010000482.1:0-3517 GCA_041913405.1 Dongia sp.
CGTGCGCGATCGCCCGATGCTCGACGCCGCCGCCTTCGACCTGCTGGTCGACGTGTCCGAGGCCGAGTTCTTCGCGCTGATCGACAATCTGCACCAGCTCATCCCTCAACTCACGGCACCGTCATGACCGCTGCCGAAGAAGAAGCCGCGATCCGTTTGGCCCGTAGGCTCAATCAACTCCTCCCTCAACTGACAGGACCGCTGCTGCCATGACGATCCAAGACCTGCAAAGCGCGTTCGACTCGCTCACCGCGGACGCCGCAAAGTACCGCGCCATCATTCAGGGGCCGGCGAGCGGCACCGGCTCGACGGTGTCGACCGAAGGCGGCACGGTGCCGACCTTGGCGAAGCGCATCGCCGATGGCTTCGTCGCGTCGCCGACGGCATGGGTGACCGCGACCGCCTATGTCGCCGTCCCGCCGATCAGCCTCGTGATCAAGGCCGGCGAGATGTACGCCTGCACGGTGGGTCACACCTCGGGCACGTTCGCCACGGATCTTGCCGCGGGCAAATGGGTCCAGGTCACCGACTTCCTGGCGGCCGGCGCCGCCGTCAACAGCAAGGCTTCTCGCCTGGAATCGCACCTCGACAGTCTGTCTTCCGTCTTTCACAACCTGGTTCTGGATGCCGCGCCCAACACCGCCATCCTGAACGCGACCGGACTGCCCGCGAACACGTCAGGCCGCCTGGCCACCGGCTTCATCGAGGTCTCGCCGACGTCGGCGATCTCGCGCTTCGGCACCAGCGTCACGTCGGGCACCACGGCGCCCTATGCCTTCTACGACAAGGACTATGCCTATCTCGGCTACGCCTACTCGACCGTCGTCGAGGGCGCGCAGATCTACGAGATCAGCAGCGCACCGGCCGGCACGAAGTACGTCCGGTTGACGGCCGCCGCGTCCACCACGAGGCTCTACGTTTACGACAAGAAGCTGATCGAACGGCTCAAGGATATGCTGTTCTCGGTTCTCGGAACTCCGGAGGACGTGGCGGGATCGCTCAGCAATCAATACATCCACAAGAGCACCGGCGTGGTGACTTCGGCCGGCAGCATCCGGCTGAGCCAGCCGATCGCCGTGACGGCCGAGTCGTGGATCTGCTGCGGCGCCGGGCTGATCGCGGACGAAGACGCCGCGCAGTGCCAATTCGCCTTCTTCGACAGCGGCGGCACGTTCCTCGGCTATTACAACCCACTGGCGCGCTGGCAGTCCGTCAAGGTCGGCGACGTGTATCCGGGCGCGGTCAGCTTGCGGGTATCGATGCCGTCCGGCGACACCGGTCCGGTGCACGTCCTCAATGCGCCCAGCGGCCTGCCGCGTGCGCTCGACATGCTGAACAGCTCGGCGATCGTCGATTACTTCGCCAATGCCTTCATCGCGCCGGGTCGCCTCAACACTTCGGGCGATGTCACCCAGCCAACGCACGAATACTGGCGCACCACGAGCTTCATCCCGGTGGTCGAGGGGCAGGTGTTCTACCTCACTTGCCAGAACATCACGAGTCTGGGCCCCGTGATTGCCGGATACGGCGCGGACAAGGTCTACAGCGGTGCGATCCTGGCCGGTGCAACCAATGACGACTTCCTGGGCCGCCGCATCGTCATCCCGGCCGGCGTTGCCTTCATCCGCGCCACTTTCCGCAACGACCAGGCCCCATTCGGTCTTCTTGGCGCCCGCTCTGCCCAGCTTGCGCAAGAGTCGGAAACCGAGGGCGGCATAATCTACCTTGCTCCCGATGCGGCCTACGGTCGTGTCGGTGAGAACCTGTATCTCTATGCCGCGGGCGTCGTCGCCGATCGCGCCGTGCCGATGACCTGGTCGCCGGAGCCCTCAGCGTTCGATGATTTCCGGGGTGCCGCGATCGTCCGCCTGCGCAAGGACGACGATGATCTTGCGACCGTGAAGATGCGGGCAACTGTTGGCGTCAAGAAGCTCGACCTTGGCGAGCTGGAAGTCCGGCTGACCGACACCACGACGGCGGTATCGCCGGCCACGGCACTCAACATCGTCTGTATCGGCGACAGCACGACCAGCCAGCTCGCCACCGACGAGAGCGAGGATGGTGATGGAACCTGGGTGAACGAAATGTCCCGTCAGCTCACGGGGACCGGGAACCCCGCACTCGTGGTCGGCAGCGACGGCAGCATCAACAACGGCAGCGAATGGGGGCCGGTCGTTGCGGGCGATATCCGCGCGGCGCTGTCGCTGACCAACATCCACATCCGAGGCACGCGCGGCGGCGGCCCAGTAAAGCATGAGGGGCGCGGCGGCTGGCATCCTTCGTCCTACCTCACCCGGACCAACGTGGTGGGTGGCGACGGCAAGACCAATGCGTTCTGGGACCCCGGTCTCGCGCCATGGGGCGCCTACAACAGTCAGTTTTCGATGAAGTACTACATCGAGAACAACAACTGGAACGTCGGCTCCATCGCCTCCGGTGTCCAGGAAAGTGGAGCCAATCTGCTGGTCATTATGGCGCTCGGCTGGAACCCCTACGGCAACAACACCGAGCCAGGATCTGCGGCGGCGCAAATGGCCGCTCTGGTCGACAAGATCCATGAGGAGTACCCGTCCGCGAAAGTCTGGTTGCCTAGCCTCTGGGCGCCGCCGGCCGTTACTTTCAAGGCGAACACGGGCTCGGCCGAGCGCTGGTACTCTTCGGTGGAGATCTTCGACCAGGCCGTGCGTGCGTTCGGTGAAGCCTGGCGGCGTCTGGCGCAGGACGATGCCCGCAGCAGCTTCTGTTCGTTCGTCCAGGTCAGCCATCAGATGGACCCGGAGTACTGCTTCTCCAAGAGCACCATGGCGCCGAACCGGGTGGCCAGCGCCAGCTCGCTGCTGATCAGCGGAGCCGGCGATAACGTCCACATGCGCCGGCGCGGCTATCGCATGTTCGCCGACGTGATCACCGACAAGGTCCTCTACGACTACTGCCGCCCGTGAGCGGGCTACTTCTCGCAATTGATTGCACAGGCCATGGAGGTCCAGTCACATGTCCATTCAGCTATCGACCACCGTCCGTAACGCCCGTCTCGACGCCATCGAGACGGCGATCGGCACGTCCGCCATCATGAAGATCCGCACGGGCGCCGCCCCGGCCAACTGTGCGGCGGCCGATGCCGGCACCGTGCTTGCCACGCTGAACCTTCCTTCCGACTGGATGGCCGCCGCGTCGGCCGGCAGCAAGGCCAAGGCCGGTACGTGGGAAGACACCTCGGCCGACAATGCCGGCACGGCGGCCCATTTCCGCATCTATGCTTCGGATGGCACGACCTGCCATCTGCAGGGGACGGTGACGGCCACCGGGGGCGGCGGCGACCTGACGGTCGACAACGTCGTGTTCGCAGCCGGTCAGCCCTTCACTGTCACCGGCTTCACGCTGACCGACGGCAACGCCTAGTCCAGCCGCCGGCAGGCTAGATCATGTCGCTCACCGTCTCGAACCATGCGTCGGCGAACTCCACGACGCCGGCCGCCACACTGGATGTCACCGGGGTCACCGCTGCCGTCGGCGATCT
>JAYSFH010000483.1:0-3511 GCA_041913405.1 Dongia sp.
ATGTTGTCGCCCGTCAACCACAACTTGAAGAGATTTCCAACATGAAGCGTTTCGCCCTTTCCCTTCTGATCGCCACTGTCGCCGGCATCGGCACCGCCGCCGCCGCGGATATCTGCAACGTGCCCCAGGCCGAATGGCAGCCGAAGGAAGCCCTGCAGAAGAAGCTGGAGTCCGAAGGCTGGTCGATCAAGGCCATCAAGATCGACGAAGGCTGCTACGAGGTCTACGGCAAGGATGCCGCGGGCCAGCGGATGGAGACCTACTTCGATCCGAAGTCCTTCGCCGTGATGAAGCAGGACTGAGGCAGCGGTCATGGCGGCGACGGTGAAGATCTGGGACCCCTTCGTCCGGGTGTTCCATTGGAGCCTGGTGGCGAGCTTCGCCGTCGCCTGGCTCAGCGCGGAAGACGTGCGGGTGCTGCATGAATGGGCCGGCTATGCCGCCGGCGCGCTCATCGGCCTCCGTCTGGTCTGGGGCATCATGGGCACGCGCTACGCCCGGTTCCGGCAGTTCATCCGCTCGCCCGGCACCGTCGCCGCCTATCTCCGCGATATCGCCACCGGCCGCGAGGCGCGCTATCTCGGCCACAACCCGGCCGGCGGCCTGATGATCCTGGCCCTGCTGGCGACGATGGCCGCGGTGGCCACCAGCGGCTGGATGATGACCACCGATACCTGGTTCGGCGTCGATTGGGTGGAGGAGGTGCACGAGGCCCTGGCCAGTGCGATGCTCGGCCTGGTCGGGCTGCATGTGCTGGGCGTCGTTGTTGCCAGTCTCCGCCATCGCGAGAACCTGGTCCGCGCCATGTTTACCGGCCGCAAGCGCCTGCCGGGCGGTGCCGACATCCAGTAGCGAGACGTGTTAGCATGGCGGTCTTCCAGTCGGAGACCGCCGTGCTCGACCAGGCCCTCATCGCCGCCTACCGCGCCACCGACTACGTTCTGTTCGTGGCGCCGGGACAGGAAATCACCCTCAACATCGGCCTCCCCAGCGCGGCGTTCGACCGCGTGCTCGAGCGTCGCGGTTCGACGACGGCGGTGGTGGTGACCGCCTACAACCCGCGCAGCATCGTCCTGACCGAAATCGAGAACCGCGCCCGTCACGCCGAGCTCACCGCCTTGCTGGATGAACGCGGTCATGCCTACGCGCTCGGCGAAGGCCGCGACCCGACCGGGCAGTGGAACGCCGAGCTGGAATGCGTGGTGTTCGGCATTCCGCTGGAAACGGGATTGGAGATCGCGCGCCGCTTCGAGCAGAACGCGATCGTCTTCGTGCGAAAGGGTGGGGTGCCGGAACTCGCCTATCCGGACGGAGCCTGAACTACTCGGCGGCCTGCCGCGCCGGACGGCGCTCCGGCTCCGGGCTTTCGGCGCCTTCGATCATGGCCTGGGCGACCCGGCCATAGGCGTTCTTCCAGGCCTCCGCCAGTTCGTTGGTCCAGCCGGTGCCGAGCCCGATTTCCAGGGTCCAGAGCAGGGCGGCGCCGACCACTTCGTAATGCCGGTTGCGCACGCCGTAGCTCTTGTGGCGCCGGCCGAGCTCGCGGACCGACGGCAGCAGGCTGTCCATCTTCTCGAGATTGGTCACGACCAGCGCAATCGCCACCATCAGCTTCTGCTTCTGCTCGGTCAGGTCCGACCGGAACATCAGGCGCAGCGAAGGGTCAAGCTCGAACAGCCGGCAATAGAACAGCTCGGCGGCCTGGTCCTTGAAGGGCATGATCTTTGCGAAGCTCAGCTTCACGATTTCAATCTGGCGCGGGGTCATTTTGGTCTTCCGTGTGGTGCCTGCCTTAGGCGCATGGGCCCGGATCAAGGTTCGACCCTAGCGGAGCGATCCGGCCCCTGCTGTGACCCCAATCACAAGGCCGGGTGCCGTCGCGCCCGCCTGTGGGCGCCGTCACCGCCGATCATGCCCGGAAGGCATGGAAACCGGTCACGCCAGGGTGATTGGCTCGGCCGCGGGAGGCGCTTATCTTCTGGGTCGGGTTCACCTTCCTAGGATCGCGACTCATGCGGGCGCCCTGGCGCGAGCGCAACGGCAGCTTCTCCTGGTTCCGGGCCGCCATCCTGCTGGCGGTTTGCGGCCCGGGCATCGCGACCGCGCTCCAGTATTTCGCCGGCTATTTTCCAGTGCGGCCGATCACCGAGATCATCCACGCGACCGGCTTGTGGACCATTCGCCTCTTGATGATCAGCCTCGCGGTGACGCCGTTCCGGCAGTCCTTCCGCTGGGCGCGCCTCATCACCGTGCGGCGCATGATCGGCGTCGCGGCTTTCGCCTACGCGGTGCTCCACATCGTCTTCTACGCCGCCGACAACATGTTCGACCTTTACAAGGTCGCCGGCGAGATCGCGCTCCGCATCTATCTCACGATCGGCTTCGCGGCCTTGCTGATCCTCGGCGCCCTGGCGCTGACCTCGACCGACGGCATGGTGAAGCGCCTCGGCGGCAAGGCCTGGGCGCGGCTGCACCGCTGGATCTACGCGGCGGGGGTGCTGGCCTGCATCCACTATTTCATGCAGTCGAAACAGAATGTCAGCGAGCCGCTGGTGGTCGCCGGCCTGTTTCTCTGGATGATGGCTTATCGTCTCGTTTACTGGCTTGGCAGCAGCGAGCGGGCCGGTGCGCTGTCGACCCTGGCCGGCCTCGGCGTCCTTGCGACCCTCGCGACCGCTTTCGGTGAGGCGACCTATTATCACTTCAAGAGCAACGCGCCCTTCCTGCGGGTGCTCGAGCCCAATCTCACCTTCCAGGCCGGTATCCGCCCGGCCTGGGTCGTGCTCGGCATTGCCACCACCATTGTCATCGTCGCCGCGCTGCGCCAATGGCAGCGCACACGCCAGGGTGTTCTGGCCTCGGCTTAAGCTTGCCAAGCAAGATCGCGAGGCTCAGACTTAACCCGTTATGCAACGCCGGTCGGGAATGGGCGTCCTTGCATGCGTGGGGTTCTATCCAGGCTGATCGGGCTGGCGCTGCTGCTCTGCGGCGCGCTTGCTGTTGCGCCGGCCTCGGCGGAAACGACTGAGCCGCGCGTCGCACTGGTGATCGGCAATTCGAGCTATGGCGGCGCGATCGGCGACCTCGCCAATCCCGCCAACGACGCACACCTGATGGCGGAAACATTGCGCAAGCTCGGCTTCGAGGTGATCGAGCGGATCGACGCCGACCAGAAGCAGATGCAGCGCGCGGTGATCGATTTCGGCAAGAGCCTGTCGCAGGCGGGATCCGAGGCGACCGGGCTCTTCTATTACGCCGGCCACGGGCTGCAAGTCGATGGCGAGAACTACCTCATTCCGGTCAACGCCGCGATCAACGACGAGCGCGACGTCGAGGTCGAGGCGGTCGCCAGCAACCTGGTGCTGAAGCAGATGGATTTCGCCGGCAACGCGGTCAACATCGTCATCCTCGATGCCTGCCGCAACAATCCGCTGTCGCGCAGCTTCCGCTCGCAGGTGAGCGGCCTGGCCGAGCCGCGCCGCAAGCCGCGCGGCAGCTTCATCGCCTATTC
>JAYSFH010000484.1:0-1394 GCA_041913405.1 Dongia sp.
GACGGCCGCATTCGTTACCTGCGGCTGACGGCGCGGACCCAGATCGTCACCGTCGTCGCGCTGACCGTCATCGGCTTCTCCGCGATCTCCGCGTCGATCGGCATGAGCGTGCAGCAGCTCTCGATCCGCGGCCATGACATCGAGGTGCGCAACGCCGACGATGCCTATACGCGGCTGCTCACCGAGGTCACCGGCTATTTCGACCAGTTCTCCAAGAGTGCGAATGTCGCGGTCTCCGACGAGACCTATCTGCTCGGTCTTTCCGACGACGAAAGCGCCGCGCGCCGCCGTCTCGCCGGCGGTGCCGCGCCGGGCGACTTCTGGAGGCTGACCGCGGCCTCGCCCGAGGAGCAGCAGGCGTTGCGCGAGAAGCTGCGCCTGGCGCTGCGCGCCAAGCTCGCCTCCTTCGACACCGATCTCCAGCGCATCGCCGCGCGCAACCAGTCGCTGAGCAGGCAGCTGGTCGATGTGCAGCACAAGAACACTGCGCTGACCGACGAGCGCGACAGCGTCACCGAGGATCGCGACCAGCTCGCGCGCCAGGTCGCCGCCCAGCACAACGAGAACCTGGCGCTGAACTCGCGCCTCGCCCAGTTGACCGAAACCAGGAGCCGGCTCGATGCCGAGCTCGCCGCCGAGGCCGAGAAGCAGGACGCGCTCTACCGGCAGGTCGCCGACCTGCAGCGCCAGCTGGAGGAGACCAAGGTCGCCAATCTCGACCTCACCCGCCAGGCCGCGCAGAACCAGCGCGCGCTCTCGACCGTGATCGCCCAGCGCAACCTGGTGCAGACCGACCGCACCGACATGGCCGGCACCATCGAGGACCTGAAGCAGCGACTCTCCACCTTGCAGGAAAGCCAGGCGAGCTTTGTCAGCCATCTGACCGAGCGCACCCGGCAGAACCTCGGCGACATGGAGAAGACGGTGCAGATGACCGGGCTCAAGGTCGATGACCTGCTGCGCCTGACGTCCGAGCCCGGGATGGGGCAGGGCGGTCCGTTCATTCCCGCCCCGACCGACACCAAGGACTTGAACGAGAAGAAGCTGCTGGAAAGCGTCGCCACCCTCGACGACGAGGTCGGTCGCTGGGAGAAGCTGCAGGTGATCCTGCGCTCGCTGCCGCTCTCGACGCCGGTGGACCGCTACTATATCTCCAGCGGTTTCGGCGAGCGCACCGACCCGCTGAACGGCGAGGCCGCCATCCACGAAGGCCTGGACATGGTGGATTCCATCAAGTCCGACGTGATGGCGACCGCCCCCGGCCGGGTCGTTTTTGCCGGGTGGCGCGGGAGCTACGGTCGCGGGGGGGGGTTAGACCACCGGCGCGGCCAAAATGAGGGTTTAGCCCCCCACCCGTAGGGGCCGGTGAAAGGGGGGGGCGTGGGTGGTTTTAG
>JAYSFH010000484.1:1404-3510 GCA_041913405.1 Dongia sp.
GATCGACCACGGCCTCGGCATCATGACGGTTTACGCCCACCTCGATTCGGTCCTGGTAAAGGTCGGGGACTTGGTGGATTATCGGCAAACGATCGGCAAACTCGGCAATTCAGGCCGGAGCTCGGGGGCACACGTCCACTACGAGGTCCGCTTCGAGGGCAAGCCGCTCGATCCCATGGGCTTCTTGAAGGCAGGGCGGTATGTTTTCAAAGGCTAACAAGCAGAGCCAGTCCACCTCGATGATGGACGGCGGCAGCAAACCGGCCACCAAGGCCAGCGTGCCCTCGATCATCAGCCCGGATCTCCGGATCAACGGCGACATGGTCTGCAGCGGCGACATCCAGATCGACGGCTGGGTCGAAGGCGACATCCAGAGCCGCAACGTGACCGTCGGCGAAGGCGCCACCGTCCACGGCGCGGTGCAGGCCGAGAACGTGAAGATCTGCGGCATCGTCAACGGCCAGATCCGCGCCGACAATGTGGTGCTGGAGAAGAGCGCCCGCGTCACCGGCGACATCTTGCACAAGTCGCTCTCCATCGAGCAGGGCGCCTTCCTCGAAGGCATGTGCAAGCGCATCGACTCCTCGCCGGCCGCGCCGGTGCTCGACAAGAGCCTGCTGGCCAAGCCGGCCGGTGCGCCGAAGGACCGCGTGTTGGGCCTCGGCAACACCGAGCCCCTGGTCCCCACCGACAAGGCCGCGGTGAACAGAGGGTCACCGCGCCGGCCGCGTTCGGCCGGACAAGTCTCACGCCGCTTCAAGCCCCTCACCCCAACCCTCTCCCTACGGGAGAGGGAGGTTCTTGCTGATGTGTTTTGAGGCTGCTGCGACAGCGTCCCCTCGCCCGTAGGGAGAGGGACAGGGTGAGGGCCTTGCCGCAGCGTGAGGCCTGTCAGGCGGAAATCAGAACGGGTTCGGTGCCGTCTGAGGCTCGTCCGCGATTTCCAAGCCCCAAATTTCGCGCGCTTCCTTGTAACGCTCCGACCAGATTCCCTTGCGCTCCCTAATGGCAAGGGCTTCAGCGGCACGTGCGCGCGTCATGAAATCCTCGTACTCAATGTCGCTAATGACACGTTTGGGATAGGTCGGGCTGTTCCTGTCGAGATCCTTGATATGACCCAAGTAGTCGACCCCATCGGCCATGATCCCAGAGGCGATGATCCCTTCCCTGATCATGGTGAGACCGAGGTTTTCATCGCCGTCTTGGACCCAGACAAACGCCTGTATGCCGCGTCCGTCCTTTTCATCCTCGAACATTTGCGACTGGTCGACGACGGTAACTGTGGCGTCGGGGTGGGCGGCAATCCATTGGGCAACCACCTGGGGAGCGTCATCCGCGATCGGATTATCCATCAGATAGCAGCAGCCGAGCAGCACATACATCGTGTCCCTTGGACCTTCGCGCTTACTCCCGAACCAGAGCTTGAACTCTAGCTCTTTGAGAGTGAGCGGCGGTTCGGCAAGGCTCGAACTGCAGAGCAGCAGGAAGATAAGGAAGGCCTGTGACCATCGCATCGCGATTGCTTTCCACCGATTGTCCCCGACCGGAGATGCCTATCCGCGGAAGGCGGCATTCATGTGCGCCAAGTGTGACGGAATCTGGATTGAATTAGAGTGCGTCCCTAAGCAAAGACGAAATCCTCGCCGTCCAGCGCCCGCTTCAGCATGTCCGGATCGGCATTGCCGCCGGAGGCGACGATCGCGACCGTCCTCCCGCGGAACTTATCGCGGTTGAGCAAAGCGCAGGCGAGCGATGAGGAGCCGCCCGGCTCGATCACCAGCTTCAACCGCGTCAGCGCGAATTTCATCGCCTTCAGGACCTCGGCATCGCTGGCGGTCAACGCGCCGGAGAGCAAGGCCTGGTGCACCGGGAAGGTGAGCTCACCCGGGGTCGGCGACATCAGCGCGTCACAGATCGAGACCGAGCCCGGCGCGTTGCCGACCCGCTTGCCCTCGACGAGCGACCGCTGCAGGTCGTTGCAGGTGGCAGGCTCGGCCGCATAGACCTCTACCGTCGGCCAAAGATGCTTCACCGCGGTGGCGACGCCGGCGACCAGGCCGCCGCCGCTCGCCGGCGCGATCACCACATCCGCCTTCATCCCCAGCG
>JAYSFH010000485.1:0-3509 GCA_041913405.1 Dongia sp.
TTGTGATAGCTCATCAAACGATTCCCAAACGCCCTACTCCACCCTCTCTCGTCATGGTCCGCGAAGGCGGACCATCCACGAATTTGTATCCGTGGCTGATCGCAAGCGAGTTGACTCACAGATCGACATCACGAAACTCGTGGATGGTACGCCTTCGCGTACCATGACGACCGAGAGTGAGGAAGCGCCCGCACATCTGGCGGCCCTAGCTCTCCTCGTTGAGACTCAGCAGCGAGGCATTGCCGCCGGAGGCGGTCGTGTCCACCGAAAGCGTGCGCTCGGTGGCGAAGCGGTGCAGGTAATGCGGGCCGCCGGCCTTGGGGCCGGTGCCGCTCAAACCCTCGCCGCCGAACGGCTGCACGCCCACCACCGCGCCGATCATGTTGCGGTTCACATAGGCGTTGCCGACGCGCAGCCGGCTGACGACATGCTCGGCGCGGCTGTCGATCCGGGTGTGGATGCCGAGGGTCAGGCCGTATCCGGTGTTGTTGATCGCCTCGATCACCTCGTCCAGGCGGTCGCCGGCATAGGCGATCACGTGCAGGATCGGGCCGAAGACTTCGCGCTCGAGCCGCTTCAGGGAGTCGATCTTGTAGGCGCGCGGCGCGAAGAAATAGCCGAGCTGGCAATCGGCGCTGAGCCTGGTCTCGTGAATGAGCTGGCCTTCGCGTGCCATGCGGGCAGCGTGCTTCTCCAGCATCTCCTTCGCGTCCTTGTCGATCACCGGGCCGACATCGGTCGAGAGCAAGGCCGGATCGCCGATCTTCAGCTCGGCCATGGCGCCGGCCAGCATCTCGGTCAGCTTCGGCGCGATGTCCTGCTGCACGAACAGCACGCGCAAGGCCGAGCAGCGCTGCCCGGCACTCTGGAAGCCGGAGACCACGGTGTCGCGCACCACCTGCTCGGGCAAGGCAGAGGAATCCACGATCAGCGCGTTCTGGCCGCCGGTCTCGGCGATCAGCGGGACGATCGGGCCGTTCTTGGCGGCGAGCACGCGGTTGATCGCGCGCGCGGTCTCGGTCGAGCCGGTGAAGGCGACGCCGGCGATGCGCGGGTCGGCCACCAAGGGAGCACCGACCGTGGCGCCGTCGCCGGGCAACAGATGCAGCACGTCGCCCGGCACGCCGGCGCGATGCAGGATCGCGACCGCGAGGCCGGCGATCAGCGGCGTCTGCTCGGCGGGCTTCGCGATGACGCAGTTGCCGGCGGCGAGCGCCGCCGTCACCTGGCCCATGAAGATCGCCAGCGGGAAGTTCCAGGGGCTGATGCAGGCGAAGACGCCGCGGCCGTGGAGTGCCAGCTGGTTGCGCTCGCCAGTCGGGCCGGGCATCAACATGGGCTTGCCGAAGTCGTCGCGGCAGCGCGCGGCATAGTAGCGGCAGAAATCGACCGCCTCGCGCAGCTCGGCGATCGCGTCCATCACGGTCTTGCCGGCCTCGCGGATGCAGAGCGCCATCACCGCCCCCCGCTCCGCCTCCAGCATGTCGGCGGCTCGATCGAGACAGGCGGCGCGTTCCTGGGCCGGGGTCGCGGCCCAGTCCGGGAAGGCGCGCTGGGCGCGGGAGATCGCGTTGTCGACATCCTTGGTGGTGGCACTGACCACGCGGCCGACGGTCTGGCGGAGGTCGGCCGGGTTGAGGACGACTTCCCCTTCCCCGCCGGTCGGATAGCCGCCGATAATCGGCGCGGTCTTCCAGTTGCGCGCGGCGGCGGATTCGATCTCGGCCTTCAGCGGCGCGAGCACGTCGAGATCGGTGAGGTCGATGCCTTGTGAGTTGCGGCGCTCGGCGCCGTAGATGCCGGACGGCTGCGGGATCCTGGGATGCGGCTTCTGCGGCAGCTTGCGGACCTTGGTGATGGGATCGGCGACGATCTCGTCCAGCGGCGCCTTCTCATCGACGATGCGGTTGACGAAGGAGGTGTTGGCGCCGTTCTCGAGCAGGCGGCGCACCAGGTAGGCCAGGAGATCCTCATGGCTGCCGACCGGCGCGTAGATGCGCGCAGCAATGCCCATGGTGTCTTCGGGCACGACCTGCTCATAGAGCGGCTCGCCCATGCCGTGCAGGCGCTGGAACTCGAGCTTGTCGCGGGCCGCGACCTCGCCGCCGGCCATCTCGATCACCGCCGAGAGGCTGTGCGCGTTGTGGGTGGCGAATTGCGGGAAGAAGGCATCCGGTGCGGCCAGCAGCTTCTTCGCACAGGCCAGGTAGGAGACATCCGTGGAGGCCTTGCGGGTGAAGACCGGATAGCCGGGCAACCCGCGTTCCTGGGAGTTCTTGATCTCGCTGTCCCAATAGGCGCCCTTCACCAGGCGCACCATCAGCCGGCGCTTGTGCCGGCGCGCCATGTCGCCCAGCCAGTCGATCAAGGCCGAGCAGCGCTTCTGATAACCCTGGATCGCCAGGCCGAAGCCGTTCCATCCCACCAGGCTCGGGTCGGCGGAGACCGCTTCGATCACGTCGAGCGAGAGGTCGAGGCGGTCGGCCTCTTCCGCATCGATGGTGAAGCCGATGTCGAAACGCTTGGCCGACTGCGCCAGCGTCACGATCCGCGGCACCAGCTCGGTCATGACGCGCTGCTTCTGCGCGAACTCGTAGCGCGGGTGCAAGGCCGAGAGCTTGATCGAGATGCCGGGGCCTTTGATCGGGCCCTTGCCGGCGGAGGCCTTGCCGATCGCCTGGATCGCTTTTTCATACGCGTCGAAATAGCGCTTGGCGTCGGCGGCGGTGCGCGCCGCCTCGCCCAGCATGTCGTAGGAATAGCGATAGCCCTTGGCTTCGGTCGCCTCGGCGCGTTCCAGCGCCTCGTCGATGGTGCGGCCCATGACGAACTGGCGGCCGAGGATCTTCATCGCCTGGGTGACGGCCTGGCGGATCACCGGCTCGCCGCTGCGGGTGACCAGGCGCTTCAGGATGCCGCCGAGATCGCTGCCGCCCTGGTCGAGCTTCAGGACCCGGCCGGTCAGCATCAACGCCCAGGTCGAGGCGTTGACGAAGAGCGAATCCGATTCCCCGAGGTGCTGACCGAAATCGGCTTCGCGCAGCTTGTCGCGGATCAACTGGTTGGCGGTCTCGGCGTCCGGGATCCTGAGCAGCGCCTCGGCGAGGCACATCAGGACGATGCCCTCGCGGCTGGAAAGCTCGTAGGCATGCATGAAGGCATCGATGCCGCCGCCGCCGACCCGGTTGGCGCGGACCGAGTCCACCAGCTTGCGGGCGCGGGCCGCAATCCGGTCCTGCATCTCGGGCGGTAGCTCCGCCTCCTTCAGCAGCTGCTCGACGACTTGCGTCTCGTCGGCACGGTAGAGCGCCCGCAGGTTGCGGCGCAGCGGACCGGGTTGACCCGGATCCTGATCGAGAATCATGGGACCGCCAAAGGACGTGGCACAAGGATCAGCGGGTTTGGTTTGCCGCTGATTCAAGGGGCGGTCAAGGGGCGGTCGAGCCCACACATCCGGCGGCGCGGTTCGGGCGCTGGAAGCGCTCGTAGAAGCCGCCGCATTCCTTGGC
>JAYSFH010000486.1:0-3502 GCA_041913405.1 Dongia sp.
TGTCGTTTCCGGCATAGCCCATCAGGGTGTCGTCCTGGTTGGAGCCCGTGATCGTGTCGTCGCCATTGAAGACGGCGGCGAGGAACCCCTGCGAATCGCCCGCCAGGCGATAGGCGTTGAAGCTCGCCGCCGACAGCGAGAGGTTGGCGACCTGGAAGTCGAAAGCCCCGGTGACGATGCTGGTGATGGTGGTGATCGTGCCGCCGGTGAGCGCACCGTTGCTGTAGGTGAGGCCGACGCCTTGGACCTCGACATACGTGCTGGGATCGAGGTTGCTGGGGCCGGTCCGCCAGGTCGTCGCATTGGCGACGAACAGGAAATTGCCGATCAGGTCGTCGATGTCGAAGTTGCCGAAATCGACGGCGCTGTTGGGACTGGTCGTGAAATTCGCCATGGCGGCCTCCACCATCAGAGTGCCGACGTTCCACGCGCGTCAGAGCCGGTGCGGTCGATTGCAACCGCCGCGCGCCACGCCGTCCTGAGGTCGGTCGGAGGTGCCGGCCGTCAGGTTCGTTGCAGTTCGACGGAATCGACGGAGAGAGGCCGGCCTGTGCCGGTGGTCACAGTTCGGCTAGAGCAGGAAACCCTGCTGCAGCGCCTTGGTGAGGTCGTCGCCGAAGGCGCTGGTCTTGCGGATCAGGCAGACGCTCGGCGGCAGCACCTTCAATTGCGGATCGTCGGCATTGAGGCTGGTGATGATCGCCACCGGGATGTTCCGGGTCGCCGGGATCGCCGCGAGTGCCAAAGCGAGGTCGATGCCGGAGAGCTGCGGCATGACCGCGGAGATGATCATCATGTCCGGCTTGGCCCGGGTGGCATAGGCCAGGGCCTTCAAGGTGTCGGGAATGGCGGTGGCGCGGTAGCCGCAGGCGCGGAGCTCGCGCTCGACAAAGGACTGCTGCGTGCCCGGGGTCATCACCAGCACGACCTCGATGTCGCGCACTTCCGGCGCCTCGTCGATCTCGACGCCGCGGCGAACCGGGAGCCCGCGCACCATCTGGCGGATGTCGCCCTCCTCGGCTTGCTTGCCGTTGAGGAGATCCTGGATGACGTCGAGGTAGTGCCCGAGGTCGTCGATCGCCCGGTCGTCGAGCGTGACGACGGCGGTCAGGTAGTTCTGCGCCTGGTCGGCCACCGTCTCCAGCATGGAGAGGCCGAAGTTGCGGGCCTGGCCGGCGAGGTCGAAGATGAAGCGGCGCAGATCCGGCAGGCAGTCGCCCTTGGGCAGGCGCCGGATCAGGTCCGCGGTGCGTTCCTGGGTCTCGCCGACGAACTCGGCCAGCAACCCCGCCACCATATCCGCTGTGGCGCCCGCATAGGCACCGCTCCCAAGGCCACGCATGTCGATCCCGCTTTCCGAAATTGCTGCAGCAGTCCGCAGTTTGGGCGGGGCTTCGTTAAAAAAGCTTCTACGGGGGCGGCCAGCCCTGCGGTCCTAGAACAGGCGGCCGCCGATCGGCACGCCCTGGGTGGGCGCGATCATGACCACGCCGCCTTCGCCGTCGGGGAAACCCAGGACCAGCACCTCGGAGATGAACTTGCCGATCTGCTTGGGCGGGAAATTCACCACCGCCGCGACCTGCTTTCCGACCAGGCCTTCCAGCGTGTAATGCTTCGTGATCTGTGCGGAGCTGCGCTTGACCCCGATCCCGGGGCCGAAATCGACCGCGAGCTTGAAGGCCGGCTTGCGCGCCTCGGGATAAGGCTCGGCGGAGACGATCACGCCGACCCGGATATCGACCTTCAGGAAATCGTCGTAGGTGATCGGCGCCGTGACGCCGCCCGCTTCCGCAGCCATGGGGGTCGCTCTCTTGCTTGCTGTACGGGGCGGACGTTAGAGCAAAACGAGAAGGCCGCCCACCCGTTTCCGGGGGACGGCCTTCGATCGATCGCGGCTCGACTTTGAGCCGGGCGAAGCGAGATTACTTCTTCGCGGTCTTGGCGAAGGCGGTCTTCACTTCGTCGAAGCTGTCGGCGACGCGCTTCGAGACGACGTTGATCGCCTGGGTGTTGGACTTGGTCAGGGTCTCGTTCATCTCGCGCAGGGTCGAAACGGCCTGCTCGAAAGCCGACTTCGCGACTTCAGCCTGCTTCACCAGCTTCTCTTCGACGCTGGCCGGAGCCGAAAGCTCCTTGGCGATGCTGGAAAACTGCTCGACCGCTTCACGGGCGAGCTCGGCCTGACGGGCCGCAACGGCCTTCACGCCGTCGAACGCGAGCTGGTTGGCGTTCTGGAACGCCTCGAAGTTCTTGCGCTGGGACGCGAACAGCGTCTCCATATCGACGGTCGGGGCCTTGCCGTTGGTGAACGACTTCGAGAAGTCGCTGACCCAGCGGTTGAAGTCGGTCTGGAACTGACCGAAATCCGGAACCTTGAAATAGTCCGGCTTGAAGAAATCGTTGGTCTCGGCGGTGTTGGTCTTTGCCATGGGGGCTTTCCTCCTGGGGGATTTCATCTGCTCGTGCCTTCATTGTGCAGTGCACAATTACGAAGAACATGGTGCAATGCAGCAGAAAAATCAAGGGCTTTGTTGCGACGCAACAGGCCCGAAATATTACCATTATTTATCTGACACTTAGATGAAGATGGCGGGTCACTTCCCGGGCGCTGGGAGCGCCGGATCTAGGCCCGGCGGGTGACTAACCGGAAGAGGATGAGACTGAGAATCAAGACCATCATTAGTAATACAAATGAGGCCGCTGCCCCGTCGTGGAGGCTCAAGCCCAGGAACGCCTGGCGATAGGTGTAGATGCTCAGCAGGTCGGTCCCCATGTCCGGCCCGCCGCGGGTCAGCACGTAGACGAGGTCATAGGCGCGCGTCACGTTGATCAGCTGAACGACGATTGCGATACCGACCACCGGCCGGAGCAGCGGCAGGGTCAGATACCAGAACTGCTGCCAGCGCCCCGCCCCATCCATCTCCGCCGCCTCATAGGGCCGGCGCGGCAGCGCGGCGAGGCCGGCCGAGAGAATCAGCACCACGAAGGCGACCTGCTGCCAGAGCTCGACGAAGACCAGGGTCCAGAGCGCGAGGTCGGGATCGCCCAGCCAGTCCGGCACCGGCAGCCCGATCCGGACGATCAGCTGGTTGACCACGCCGCGCTCGGGCTCGAGCAGGATATGCCAGATCAGGCCGGCGCTGACCGGCGCCAGGGCCACCGGCACGGTGAGGATCGCGAAGTAGATCGCCTTCAGCCGCACCACCCGGGTCAGCAGCACCGCGATCAGCAGCCCGAGGCCGAAGGCACCGGTCACGGTCGCGACGGTGTATTCGAACGAGACTGTGAGCGAGTGCCAGAAGAACGGATCGACCAGCAAGGTCTCGAAATTCGCCAAGCCGACGAAGGGTTCGAGCACCGGGTTGAGCAGGTTGAACGAGGAAAGGCTGAGCAGCACCGCATAGACCAGCGGCAGGCCGAGGACCAGGGCGATCATCGAGAGCCCGGGCGCTGCGAATTTCCACCCGGTCGCCCGCCACCGGTTGCGCGGCCGCCGCCGCTT
>JAYSFH010000487.1:0-3501 GCA_041913405.1 Dongia sp.
ATGGGTCACGTAGATCGAGGTGGCGCCCAAGGACTGGTGCAGGCGCTTGATCTCGCCGCGCATGGTCTCACGCAGGTTGGCGTCGAGATTGGAGAGCGGCTCGTCGAACAGGAAGGCCTTGGGTGCGCGGACGATGGCACGGCCCATGGCGACGCGCTGGCGCTGGCCGCCGGAAAGCGCCCGCGGGCGGCGCTCCAGCAGGTTCTCCAGGCCCAGTGTCGCCGCGGCGGCGGAGACCTTGCCGGCGATCAGTTCCTTGGCCGCGCGGCGCAGGCGCAGGCTGTAGCTCATGTTGCCGGCGACGGTCATGTGCGGGTAGAGCGCGTAGGACTGGAACACCATGGCGATGTCGCG
This sequence comes from Dongia sp., assembly GCA_041913405.1. GTDB lineage: Bacteria > Pseudomonadota > Alphaproteobacteria > Dongiales > Dongiaceae > Dongia. The sequence goes on from JAYSFH010000487.1 coordinate 355, forward strand.
GTCCTTGGGCTCAAGATCGTTGACCCGTTGGCCGCCGATCTGGATCTCGCCGGCGCTGATCTCCTCCAGGCCGGCGATCATGCGGAGCAAGGTGGACTTGCCGCAACCCGAGGGGCCGACGAAGACCACGAACTCGCCGTCCTTGATCGCGAGATCGACGCCGTGGAGCACGGCGATCGAGCCGTAGTTCTTGCGGATTGCGGTGACGTCGATCGAAGCCATGAGAGCTCAGCCTTTCACAGCGCCTGCAGTCAGGCCCTGGACGAGATAGCGTTGGATCAGGAGGAAGAAGAGACAGGCCGGGATCAGTGCCAGCACGCCCGCCGCCATCATCTGGCCGAAATCGACCGCGAACTTGGAGACGAAGGTCAGCAGGCCCACTGGAAACGTGCTGGAATCCGCACCCGAGATCAGCATCAGCGCGAACAGCAGCTCGCTCCAGGCGGCGGTGAAGACAAAGCCCAAAGTCGCGGCGATGCCTGGCAGGGTCAGCGGCAGGATGATCTGGCTGAAGGCGCGGAAGCGGCTGGCGCCGTCGATCATCGCCGCCTCCTCCAGCTCCTTCGGGATGCCGTCGAAGAAGGACTGCATCAGGAAGGTCGCGAAGGGCACGTTGAAGGCGACATAGACGATGACCAGGCCGGTCAGGCTGTTGGTGAGGCCCAAGGGCGAGAGCATCTTGAAGATCGGCGCCACCAGCATGACCAGCGGGAACATCTGTGTGAGCAGCATCAGCACCACGATCCAGAACTTGCCGCGGAAGGTGAAGCGCGAGAGCGCATAGCCCGCGAGCGAGGCCAGGATGGTCACGATGAAGGCAGTCGACGCCGAGACGATGACGCTGTTCTTGAAGAATTTCGGGAAGTCGCTGTGCTCGAGCACGAAGCCGTAATTCGCAAAGCTGGTATGGGACGGCCACATCCGCACACCCTCGCTGTAGAGCAGGTCGTCCGGTGTCACCGAGACCTTCAGCAGCCAGTAGAGCGGAAACAGCGCGAAGACGACATAGGCGAGAATTGCCAGGCGGTGCAGGAGGGTGCCAATGACGGTGCTGCGCATCATGCCCTCTTCAGCATCGACTGGCGCAGGAGCACGATCAGCAGTGCATAGGCCATCAGCAGCAGCAGGAGCACGACCGCAATGGCCGACGCATAGCCGAAGTCCAGGCGACGGAAGGCCTGGGTGAAGATGTAGCTGGCGACGATCTGGGTGCGGTCGGCCGGGCCGCCGTTGGTCATCACAACAATCAAGTCGGCGAAGTTCGCGATCCAGACCGTGCGGAGCAGGATGGTGATGGCGATGGTGGGCGCCAGGAACGGGAGCGTGATCGACTTGAAGCGCTGCAGGGCATTGGCGCCGTCGATCGAGGCCGCCTCGTAGAGATCGCGCGGGATCGCCTGCAGAGCCGCAAGCAGGGTGATCGCGAAGAACGGAATGCCCCACCAGACATTGGCGATGATCGGTCCCCACATCGCATTGTGCGGATCGGAGAGGATGTTGTTCGGCGCATCCACGATCCCCAGCGCGAACAGCCAATGCGGAATCGGGCCAATGACCGGATTGAACATCCAGGCCCAGTTCAGGCCGGAGAGGAAGCTCGGCACCGCCCAGGGGAGGAAGACCAGCGCCTGCACGATGCCGCGTCCCGGAAAGGGCCGGTTGAGCAGCAGCGCCAGGATCAGGCCGAAGGCGAATTGCAGCGCCACCGAGGCGCCGGCCCAGAAGAAGGTGTTCTTCAAGGCACGGGCGAAGGTCCGGTCGTCGATCAATTCGCGGAAGTGATCGAGGCCGATGAACGCGCCGCTCAACGGGTTCAGCAGCTTCACGTCCCGGAATGCATAGGAGAGCCCGAGCGCCAAAGGCACCAGCATGATCGCGACGATCAGGATCAGCGCCGGGGCGCTGTAGAGATAGGGTTCGGAGGCGACGGCGAGCCGGCGCAGCATTGGGGTGCTGCGGTGGGTGCCGGTTGAAGCGAGTGCAGTCATCATCGGAGGGTCGAGACTTCCCCCCACCCCGGCCCTCCCCCGAAGTCGGGGGAGGGAGAAGGACGTCCCCTCCCCCGGCTTCGGGGGAGGGTTAGGGTGGGGGGAAGAGTCACCGTCACTTCTTCAGATGCTTCTGCTGGGCCTTGGTCATGTAGTCGGCCCATTCCTTGGCGACGTCCTCGGGGGTGCGGTCGCCCAGGAGCGCTTCCTGGCTGGTCTTGATCACCAGGCTGTCCTTGAAGAAGGCGAACTCCTCGAGATAGGTCGGCATGATGGTCGGGACGACGTCCTTGTCGCCGAGCTCATCGAACCAGCCCTTGAACTGCGGGCTGTCGTAGAAGGGATCGGTCGCGGCCGACTTCAGGGCCGGCAGCGCGCCGGTCCGCTTGTTCCAGGCGACGTTGCCCTCCTTGCCTTCGAGCGTCGCAATCAGCTTCCAGGCCAGGTCCTTGTTCTGGCTGTTGGCGAACATCGACCAGCCCGCGTAGCCGATGGTCGGGAAGGTCTTGCCGTTCGGGCCCTTCGGCATCGTGGTGACGCCGTAGTCTTCCGGCTTCATCTTCTCCGCGATCGCGATGAGAGCATCCGGATCCTGGTCGAGCATCGCGCAGGTGCCGGAATAGAAGCCGGCCACGATCTCGTTGAAGCCCCAGTTCACGCTGTCCTTCGGCGCATAGCCGTTCTTGTAGAGGTCGGTGAGGAAGGTGATGCCCTTGACCCAACCCGGATCGGCGAAGGTCGAGGTGCCGTCTTCCTTGAAGAAGGTGTTGTCGCCATTGGCAATGGCGCCGAACATCACCCAGCCGTTGAGGCCGCCGGGACCGCCACGCAGGCAATAGCCGTATTTGCCGGGGATGGCGGAGACCTTCTTCGAGGCTTCCAGGAACTCGTCGAGGGTCTTTGGCGGCTCCTTCACGCCGGCCTGCTCGAACAGCTTCTTGTTGTAGAACATGGCGCGCAGATAGAAGCCGTAGGGCAAGAGATAGGTCTTGCCGCCGACGATGCGGCCCATGTCCAGGGCCTTCTGGCTGAGGTCGGAGGCCTGGTCCCACTTCGCGACCCAGGGCTCGAGATCCTCGAGCTGACCGTTGTTGCCGTAGAGCGCCTGCCAGGTGTCCGGCATCTCGACGACGTCCGGGGTCTGGCCGGCGGAGACCAT
>JAYSFH010000488.1:0-3497 GCA_041913405.1 Dongia sp.
GTTTGGCGCACTTGACCGGGGTAGTCAAGATGTAAATTGTATGGGCAGCCTGTCGGACTTGAGCACGACCGGCAGGCTGTTAGATGCGGCGGTAATCTGCTCAGCCGAGCCCACACCCAAGCGGCCCAGGTAGTCCAACGTGACCGCCCGCTTGCGCATCGTCGACGAAAGCCCCGCGGCATCTGCACATTATTGATGCGGAGTGGTTCCTTCACCATCGGAGCGCACATCAGCTGACTGGTGATGTTTCACCACTCGAGAAAGTTATCCGACCGAGCACGACCGGCGCGGCGTGCTGAAACCTCGCGTGCAGAGTTGACGATCGTGGAGCGACGAAATGAGACGACGCGATTTTCTCGCAATGGCTGTCACCACTGCTGGACTGCTCGCAGTCCGGCCTGTTCTCGCAAAGTCGGGGGGCCAGAAGCAACGAGCGGCAGTCGTGATTGGCGTCAACAAGGCGGGCCAGCTGCCAGTGCTCAACGCCGCGGTCTCCGGAGCCCGCACTGTCGCGAACTGGCTCGAAGCCGAAGGATTCGAGGTGAAACTCCTCGTCGACGACGGCAAGCCGGTCAGGGTGAGCGAGATCTTCGATGTCATCGAGGAGTTCGTCGGTCGCGGGACGCTCGACCAGTTGGTCGTCTATTTCTCGGGCCACGGATTTCTCAGTGGCTATTCCGAACACTGGCTGCTTTCCAAGGCGCCCGACAACCCCAACGAGGCCGTCAGCCTGCGCGAGAGCGTCGATCTCGCCAGAGAGTCGGCGATCCCGAACGTGGTCTTCATCTCTGATGCTTGCCGGTCCACGCCCGATAGTCTCGGCACCGCGCGTGTCCGCGGCGGCCTTATCTTCCCGAATCGAGGTGTCTCCCGCCGCGTGCGCGCGGAGGTGGATCAGTTTCTTGCCGCCTTGCCTGGCGACCCCGCTCTCGAGGTCGCGCTCAGGGAAAGCGTCGCGGCCTACGAGGGTATTTATACGACGTGCTTCCTCGGTGCATTCGAGCATCCGGACGAAACGATGGTGCGCACCGTGAACGGCACGCGCGTGGTACCGAACAACTTGTTGAAGCCCTATCTCGAGCGCGAGGTTCGCAAGAAAGCTGAAGCCAAGTCGATCAGACTACGCCAGATACCCGATGCTTACGTAACATCTGGCGAGACGACCTTTATCGGCCGGGTGGTGGTTCCTGCGCGGCAGCCTTGGCCCTCTCCTCCGGATGTGCCGACAATCCTCGATGTCTCTGGCCGCGCGCTTGAGCGCGCCGGAGCAGGCATGCTCACGGCCGCCCAGGTCCGATTGCCGGAGGGCGCGATTGATCGCGCCGCGGCGGAAACAGGTTTCGCCACAGCGCGCGACGAGATCCTCCGGGCCCCGGAAACCAGACACTTCGAGACGCAAACTGGCTTCGTCGTGTCTGGCGCGCGTTTGGGTCTGGCCGTATGCAATCCGAGGATGCGCGTGCAGGTTCTGACTCAGGGAGACGGAGCCACAGCGCCGGCCCTTGTCCGGGTCGATCCGGCGGGGATGGCGGCCGGCAGCGTGGCTCTCGGGTTCTCCGACGGATCCGGCGCTGTCATCGCGGCGCTCGAGGGATATATCGGAAACGTGGTCGTCAGCGCCGGGGGCGTGAGCAACGTGAGTTATGTTCCCTCCCGGAACAACTGGCGATGGTCCGACTACGAGCAGCATCGCGTCCGCATCAACGAGTTGCAAGCGGCCGTGGCCACCGCCGCCCGGTTCGGGGTGTTTCGGATCGAAGGCGAACGAAAAACCAGGACCACGAGAGCAAAGCAACTCGGCGACACCATTCGCATCCTGAAGGGCATCGACCCGACGCTCGGACTGTATGCGGCCTATGCTTATGCTGAGGCCGACCTGATCGACGGCGTGAAGTCGGTGCTCAGCTTCATGCGAGACGACTTGCGGACGGACCTCTTCGACGTGGCCATGCTGGCCGGGGCGCTCTCGGGAAGCCGCCGAAACGATGCCGATAGTCCCGTCCCGTTCTGCCCGTTGTTGTCTCAGGGGTGGAGTCTGATCCGGGCCAAAGACGTGCGCATGCCGCCGGAACTCGATGCCGCACGCGATTACCTTCGACCGGCGTTGTGGACAACCTTCGAATCGAGAGGTATTCAGATACTCCTCAAGGCACTCCAAGAAGACAGGCTGCGATGAGCGCTGATGACTTTCGAATCAGATGCCCCGGAAAGTCGTCCTCGACTCCCTGGAGATAGCACATGTTAAATCGCCGGCAAGTGCTGAAGGTTGCATCAGTATTCGCCATCGCAGACCGGCTGCTCTTCATGCGCACAGTTCTCGCTGCGGTGAAGGCAAAGAGACTGGTTCTGGTGCACGGGCGGGGCCAGCAGGGTCAGGATCCTGCCGTTCTGAAATCCGAATGGATGGACGCGTTGCATCGAGGCGCGCAGGCGCTCGGGCAGGCATTACCGGTCGGGGTCGAGGTGGCGCTGCCGTTCTATGGTGATGTGCTTGATAAGTTCACCCGACAGTACGACATCCCACTAACGTCGGACATTCAGACCAGGGGCGCGGTGGCGGACGAGGAGTTCCTCGCCTTTCAGGCGGAGATCGCCGAGAGCCTCCGTCAGAGCACCGGCATCACGGACGACCAGATCGATGCCGAATACGGGACCAATCCGAAACCGAAGGGCCCGCACAATTGGGAGTGGGTCCAGGCAATTCTACGTACGATCGACAAACATGGCGGCAGCATAAGCCAGAAGACGCTCGAGGTCTTCACTCGAGATGTTTTCCTGTACACCACCCGCGCAGGCGTGCGCGACGACATCGACCGCATCGTCGCCAGCCAGTTGTCCGAGGAACCTACCGTTGTCGTGGGGCATTCACTGGGTTCGGTGGTCGCCTACAGTATCCTGCGGTCCGACCGCAGGGCGCTCCAGGTTCCCCTGTTTGTCACGGTCGGCTCCCCGCTCGGAATCCGCGCCATACGCGACCAGTTTCGACCGCTGCGGTTTCCAACGTCCGTCCAGGCTTGGTACAACGCCTACGACAATCGAGATGTCGTCGCGCTTCAATCCTTGAATGCGGCAAACTTTCCCGTCGTACCCCAGATCGAGAACAATGCCACCGTTAAGAATCACACTGCCAATCGCCATGGGATCTTGGGCTATCTCGCCGATCCCGACGTGGCGAAGCAGATTCTGGGCGCACTGAGCGTGTGATTCCGGTGATCTATGTGGTGCGTCGGTGAAGGCCGAAGTCGCGACGACGAGGGAGTGCCGACGCTCGGTAGCGTCCGAGGAGTCTACGCTCCCATGACTGGTACAGTCAAAGTGTGAATGCCCGGTGTTGGCGGGGTACCAACCTCGCCACACGTTACTCCCATGGCCGGTCCTCCCCAAAGCTGCCGACGGTGCGCAAAAATCGAGATCGCCAGGTGACTGGCGGCTTATGGGTGCGCGGTCCCGCTCAACGTCGGCTTTGGAGAAGAATCGCGACCGGCAGGTGATGGCCG
>JAYSFH010000489.1:0-3156 GCA_041913405.1 Dongia sp.
CGCGCCTACAACGTCGGGCTGCTGCACAGCGACGCCGAGGCCGTGACGCTGCAGTCTTCCGCGCTGGCCTATCGGCTGGTGCTGCTGGGCCTCCTGGCCCTGATGCCGGAAATCTTCCTCTGGGCCTATGATTTCCCGCCGGTGGACACCCGCCGCTGGCAGACGCAGCAGGCGGCATACTTCCTGAGGCTGGCCCTGTGGGGCGTGTTCGGCCTTACGATCCTGGTCTTCCTGATGGTGTGGGTGAAATGGCGCAACCGGGGCTGGATCACGCTCGACCTGGACGGCCTCTGGATTTCCGAACATTGGAGCGCGATGCTGGCCTGGGACGAAATCCGCGCGATCGACCAGCGGTGGGATCAGATCGAAATCGCGTTGTTCGACGCGACGACGTTGCGGCTGAAGAAGCCGCGCTTCACCTGGCACTGCGCCCTGGCGAAGGCGCGGCGCGAGGTCCGGGTCCCGGCGGTCGTGCTGCCCCTGCCGATCGCGGATTTCAGGGATGGCCTGTGCCGTCGGCTCCTCGAATCCCGCCACCGACACGCGGCGCTGACGCTGAGCGCAGAACAGCCGGTCGACTTCACGCGCTGACGGACGCGCCTCAGCCGTTCCGCGCCGTCACGATCCACAGGCCCGCGCCGAGCAGGACCTTGCCGTCCTTCTGCAGCGGCGTGAAGGCGGCGCGCAGGGCGGCTTCGGCTTGCGCCTTCACCTCCGGCGGGACGCCGTTGAGCGCGCGGCTGGCGGGGCCGATTTCCATGGCGTTGACCAAAGCCTCCTCCATGCCCTTGCCGTCGCTGATGTCGGACTGGACATCGACCGGCTCCAGCGTGATCGACTGGAAGCCGGCGGCGCCGAGGATGCGCTTCACCCGCTCCGGATCCTGGAAGGCGAAGGGGCCGGGATCGTCCGGCTCCGTCTTCGGCAGCGGCGGGACGAAGGGCGTCACGCTGTTGAGGATGGTGGTGATGAGCCCGTTCTCCTTTGGGCTTCGGAAGCAGGAGAAGGCCAGGCGGCCGGTTGGTTTCAGCGCGCTGCGCAGGTTGGCGAAGGCGCGCTCGGGCTCGATGAAGAACATGACACCATGGCGCGAGAACAGGAGATCGGCCGCACCCCGCTCGAAGGCATAGGTGGTCGCGTCGGCCTCGGCGAAGGTGAGCACCGGGTTGCCGGCGCCGCGCTGCTTGGCACGGTCGAGCATCGGCTTCGAGACATCGACGCCCAGCACCCTGCCCTTGGGCCCGACCAGCTCGGCCAGCTGCAGCGAGGTGGCACCGCAGCCGCAGCCGATGTCGATCACCCGCTCGCCCGGCGCCACCGCGGCGCGGATCAGGGCCGCGTCGGAGAAGGGCTTCATGGCGGTGTCCCAAGAATGCTGGCGGGCGGCCCAGGCCCGGCCCGCCTCGGTGTTCCAGTATTCGATCTGGTCGGGGCCGGTCAGTCCGGGGCGGCGGTTAGCTTCCTGACTCATGGTGACAGGATCCCTGTGCTATGAGAGACCGGGCAAACCAGAACACGGGGAAGACGGATGTACAAGCTTTACTGGGCACCGGGCAGCGCGGCGATGGCGCCCCACGCGATCCTGAACGCGATCGACGCGAAGCACGCGCTGATCAAGGTCGATGACGACAAGAACGAGCAGAAGAGCGCGGAATACATGCGCTTGAACCCGCATGGCCGGGTCCCGACCCTGGTCTATGACGGCGCCAACGTCATGTACGAGAGCGCCGCGATCTGCCTGTTCCTGACCGAGCGGCATCCGGAAGCCGGCCTGGCGCCGGCGCCGGGCCATCCCGACCGCGGCCTGTTCCTGCAATGGATGGCCTACCAGACCAACACCCTGCAGGAAGCGCTGATGCATTACTGGCACGGCAACTACTTCATCGACGGCAGCGACCAGCAGGCGCAGCTCTCCGCCAAGGCCGAGCAGCGCTGCGACGAGATGTTCGGCTTCCTGGACGGCGTGCTGGCGCGGTCAGGCCCGTATCTCTGCGGCAAGACTTTCTATGCCTGCGACATCTACCTGGCGATGCTGGCGCGCTGGACCCGCAAGATGGAGAAGCCCGCGGTGCGCCATCGCGAGATCAAGCGCCTGGTGCAGCACTGCCTGGCGCTGCCGGCCTATGCGAAGATGCTGAAGGACCAGGGGATCGAGCAGACGGCGTAGCTATTTTACAGGAACCGGACGCCGACTTCCTGGCCCATGGAGCGGACGCGCTCGCAGTTGTAGCGGGTGCCGTCGTGCAGCTCGAGGACGAAGGTCTTGGGGATCGGCACCAGGTCGCCCAGCTTCAGCTTGGCGCCGGTCGGCGAGAGATCGCGCACGAAGCAGTCGATCACGCTCTGGTTCTTGTTGAAGACGATCTTGGCGCTCTTCAAGGTCTTCGAACGGCTGTTCGAGCGGCGCGGGCTGGCCCCCGCCCGTTTTGCGCGACGCCGATCGGACTCCATTACTGCCACGCATCCCCTCCCTGGCCGCTCCCCAGCGGCATCTTGATGGCCGGAACCTCAGAACCCCTCAGGCGCATCCTGAAGGGCCCCATCGGCCCATACCCTGCGACCGATTCCTTGCGGCCGATTCCCGTCGGCTGTGGTATCCGGGCCTGATATTCTAGCGCCAAGACCAATGGTAAATGCAATGCGTGAAACGAGCAAAACCGCACCCATCCACGTGATCGGCCGGGGCCGAGGCGGCCTGGCAGGCGGCCGCGCTGGGCGTCCCGGTCATCCTGCACGAGATGCGGCCGGTCCGGCGCACCGACGCCCACAAGACCGAATCCCTGGCCGAGCTGGTCTGCTCCAATTCCTTCCGTTCCGACGACGCGCTGAACAACGCGGTCGGGCTGCTGCATGAGGAAATGCGGCGGATGGGCTCGCTGGTCCTGGCCGCGGCCGACCGCCACAAGCTCCCCGCCGGCGGCGCACTCGCCGTCGACCGCGACGGCTTCGCCGCCGAGATTACCGCGCGCCTCAGCCAGCACCCGGCGATCGAGATCCGCCGCGAGGAAGTCGCCGGCATCCCGCCGACCGAGTGGGACAACGTGATCATCGCGACCGGGCCGCTGACCTCGCCCGACCTCGCAAGCGCGATCCTGGAGCTGACCGGCGAGACCGCCCTCTCTTTCTTCGACGCGATCGCGCCGATCGTGCACAAGG
>JAYSFH010000489.1:3166-3484 GCA_041913405.1 Dongia sp.
CAGTCGCGCTACGACCGGGTGGGACCCGAAGGCGACGGCGCCGACTACATCAACTGCCCGCTGAGCCGCGCCGAGTACGACGCCTTCCATGCCGCGCTGCTGGCCGGCGAGAAGACCGACTTCAAGGAATGGGAGAAGTCGACGCCCTATTTCGAAGGCTGCCTGCCGATCGAGGTGATGGCCGAGCGCGGGCCGCGCACACTCTGCTTCGGGCCGATGAAGCCGGTCGGGCTGACCGATCCGAAGACCGGGCGCCGGCCGCATGCGGTGGTGCAGCTCCGGCAGGACAACGCGCTGGGCACGCTCTACAACATGGTC
>JAYSFH010000490.1:0-3473 GCA_041913405.1 Dongia sp.
TGGTGGTCCGGGCGAAGCCGACCAGATTCGGCTTTCCGCCGCCCGTCACCGAAATGCCGGTCAGCTGCTGGGCGGCCGGGTTGGCGAGCACGATCTCGCCCTTGTGATTGGCGACCACGACAGCATCGCCGATCGAGCGGAAGATGGTCTGGAACATGGCGGCCTGCTCGCGCAGCTCGGCCTGCAGCCGGGCGTGCTCGTCCTCGTTCAGCAAGGCGAGGCCGAGGATCATCGTGCCCAGGGGCGAGACCAGCAGCAGGGGCACCAGCAGCGCCAGCAGCGACTGCTCCGATCCAGCGGGATTGAGCAGCGCGAAGCTCAAGGCGCCGGCGAAGACGACGGCGAGCCCCAGCGCCAGCAGCGACCAGAGGTTGACGCGGAAACCCAATCGCGACTTGAGCACCATGTAGAGGAAGCCCAGCGCCACCGCGGCGACTGCGGCGACGCAACCGGCCAGCGCGCCCTGGCCACCCAGCCACAGCCGGTAGAGGACCGTGATCGCCAGCGTGATCCCGGCCGCGACCGGGCCGCCGAACAGCACGACCAGCGAGGTCATAATGTTGCGGCCGTCGACATAGACTCCTGGCATCACCTCGATCCGGAGCGACATGGCGAGCACGACGCCGACGCCGAACACGATCCCGATCGCGACCGGGCGCCAGCGCCCGGGCAGGAAGGCGCCCCGCGTCACGGTCGCATAGCTGGCGACCACGAGCGCGAACAGGCTCACGTTCTGCACGAGATCGAGGGTGACGGTGGTGAGGGAGACCATCTGCCTATCCGAAGCCCCAAACCGAATCAGGCTAGGAAATCAGGGTTAACGCCCGCTTAATTCAGGCCATAAGTCACAGGAAGACAAGCCTGATCCCGTCGCCGCCCGAAAAAATCCCGGCCATCGCCGGACGCGCATCTTCCTTTACGCAATGGTAACGCCGGGCGGCGACAATGGACGGTCATCACGATCCGCAGGTTGCCGCTTGGACGGACTGAGCCCCACCGCGCCGCATCAGCCGCAGGACCACGCGCCCCGCGCGTCGCGTCCGGGGGTGAAGCATATCAGCCTCGCGCTCCAGGGCGGCGGCTCGCACGGCGCCTTCACTTGGGGCGTCATGCACCGGCTGATGAGCGAGCCCCGGATCTACATCGACGGCATCAGCGGCACCAGTGCCGGCGCGATGAATGCCGCGGTCTTCGTCGACGGCTTCCTCAAGGGCAAGCGCCAGGGTGCCATCGACGCGCTGGAGGCGTTCTGGGATCGCGTCGCCGAGCTCTGCCCGATCCCGCGCACCTTCCCGCGCGGCATCCCGGGCATGTCCGAGGGCTGGGCGGTGGACGGCGACCCGACCTTCATGATGGTCGATTTCATGACCCGGCTCTGGTCGCCCAAGCAGTTCAACCCGATGAAGCTCAACCCGCTGGGCGACATCCTCGAGGACCTGGTCGATTTCGAAAACCTGCGGGCGCACCCGGAGGTGAAGGTCTTCGTCACCGCCTCCAATGTCCGCACCTGCAAGTCGCGCCTGTTCCGCACGCCGGAGCTGACTGCGAAGACCCTGCTCGCCTCGGCCTGCCTGCCGCTGCTGTTCGAGGCGGTCGAGATCGAAGGCGAGTTCTATTGGGATGGCGGCTACCTCGGCAATCCGGCGATCTATCCCTTGATCAACGAATGCGCCAGCTCGGACGTGGTCATCGTGCAGATCAACCCGATGAACCGGCCGGACGTCCCGGAGACCGCGCGCGACATCCTCAACCGCATCAACGAGATGACCTTCAACGCCAGCCTGGTGCGCGAGATGGCCGGCATCACCGCGATCACCCAGCTGGTGGAAAGCGGCAAATTGAACGACGACCGCTACGTCGCGGTCCGCTTCCATGAGATCGGCGCCGAGATCGAGCTGGCCGAGATGGGTGCGCTTTCCAAGATGAACACCGAGCGCGCCTTCCTCGAGCACCTGCACCGCCTGGGCTACGAGACCGCCGACCGCTGGCTCACCGAGAACTTCGACCGCATCGGCTGGGAAAGCACCCTCGACGTCGGCGCCAGGTTCGGCTAGCCGCTCCGGCCCTAATCATCGAAGCGCGGCTTCGCGCCGCGCAGCTTCTTCACCCCCGAGCGCTTGGCCTTGCCTTCCAGCCGCCGCTCCTTGGCGCCCTTGCCGGGCTTGGTCTTGATCCGCTTCTTCGGCTGGAACGCCGCCTTGCGCAGGAGTTCGACCAGGCGGTCGACCGCGTCCTTGCGGTTGGCTTCCTGGGTGCGGAAGCGCTCGGCGGTCAGCACGATGACGCCGTCCTTGGTCATCTTGGTCCCGGCGACTTCCTTGAGCCTCGCCTTCACCCGCTCCGGCAGCGAGGGCGAGTGCCGCGCGTCGAAGCGCAGCTGCACCGCGCTCGAGACCTTGTTGACGTTCTGTCCGCCGGCGCCGCTCGCGCGGATGAAGCTCTCCTCGATCTCGTCCTCGCGGATGGAAATTGTGGCGGTGACCGGAATCATGATCGGCTCGTGTTGTGAAATCTCGGCGGCGGCGCGACTCGCGGATACCCGCAAAGGCCGCGGGCCGGGATACTAGGTCGGCGCCCGACCTATTCCTAGTGTACCATTCCTGGTGGCATCGCCGCGCGAAACATGGTTGGATCGCGCGGCCGCCCTCGCTTGAGCATGGGGCCGCGCGGCTGAGCTTGTGTCGATGGCATTGAAGTCTGGGTCCTCGTTTCCGAACCGGTTTCCCGCCGGCTGGCGGCTGGTCTGGTTCGGCGCGCTCGCGGCGGCCCTGCTGACCACGGCGTCGCCGGCGCCGGCCGAGGACCCGCAGCAAGCCGTCCAATCCGCGATCGAAGGCGACCAGATCCAGCGCAACCGCCCGCTGGCCGAGCGCGCCCGGGACTCGATCGGCGAGATCGAGAAGCAGCCCGACATCCAGCACAACCCGCCGGTGCCGCAGCCCGACGAGCCGCCGCCGTCGCGCCTGTCGTTCGATCTTTCCTGGCTGCCCTACATCATTCTCGCCGTGATCGCGGTGGCACTGCTCTTCGTCCTGGCGCGTTACGCCGGGCACCGCTTCGCCGCCCGCAACACCGCCGCCGCCAAGGCCGCGGCGCCGGTCGCCACTTCGAGCGTGCTCGCCGCGCCCGAGCCGGAGCGCGACCACACCTTCGACGAGGTGGACGCGCTGGCGGAGTCCGGCGCGTTCACCGAGGCGGTGCACCGCCTGCTGCTGCTGGTGCAGGAGCGCCTCAGAACCCGCATCGAGCACGGCATCCAGGCGTCGCTCACCAGCCGCGAGATCCTGCGCCGGGCCAGGCTGCCGGCCGAAGGCAACACCGCCTTCGCCACGCTGGTCGCCGCCGTCGAGGTCAGCCTGTTCGGCATGCGCGCCGCCAATGCCGCGACCTATGCGCTCTGCCGCGAGAACTCGCGGCGCGTGCTGGCCGCCGCGGCGGAGTGAACGCATGACCGCTCTCCCCGCCACCCCCAG
>JAYSFH010000491.1:0-3473 GCA_041913405.1 Dongia sp.
GTTCTTCATCATGGAAGGCGAGGTCGAGGTCGAGATCGAGCCGCCGGTCAAGCTCGCCAAGGGCCAGTTCTTCGGCGAGGTCGGGTTGCTGCTGGACACCGTGCGCAACGCGACCGTCGCGGCGCTGACCGAAACCCGCCTCCTGGTGCTCGACCGCGCCGACTTCCAGCGCCTGATGCACCAGCATCCGGATTTGAAGGCGCGCATCGAAGCGATCGCCGCGGAACGGAAGCGATAATCGGAAAGAGTCGACGGGTCTATTCGCCGGCAGCTCTACTCCATCACGCTCCGCAGTGCCCGGTTGGCCACCGCCAGCATCGAGAGCTCGATCTTCCCCACCTGGCGCAGGTCTGCGAACAGCTGGTCGATGCGTTGCGCCGTGACGGCGCGGCCGGCGCGCCAGGCTTCGATCGCCTCCTTGGCGGGCTTGCCCTTCTGGTCCGCCAAAACCGCGGCCGTCAGGTCGCGCTGATGGCCGTAGAGGTCGTCGATGATGGCAAAGACCGCGAGGCGATCCCAATGGTTGTCGCCGATCAGCCGCCGCGCACCCTCGCGGAGCCAGTCGAGGCAGAAGACGGTGCCGATCTCGTAATAGACCGCGGCCGCGGCTTCGACCTTGATCCCGGCCTTGGTGGCGATCCGCACGATATCCAGCGAGGACCAGAGCTGCGGCAGGTTGGCAATCCGGACCGCGAGATCCTGCGGCACGCCCTTTTCCATCAGCGCCGCCCGATACTGGTCCATGTCGGTCCGGTCGGACTCCGAGATGAGCTCGTACATCGCGGCTTCCAGCGCCGTGATGCCCGGCTGCGCCTCGGCCAGCAGCGCCGAGACGTCGAGCGGATGCGTGCCGTTCCTGAGGAACCATGACGTCGCCGGCTCGGCGAGCCGGTTGATCTCGATCAGCATCTCGGTCTGGGTCTTGGCATCGACCTTGTTGTCGAGCGCTTCGATCGCCGACCAGAGCTCGCGGAAGCGGAAGGTCTCGCGCACGATGGCATAGGCGCGCGCGACGGCGTTCGCCGGCTGACCGGTCTTTTCGCGGATCACGTGGACGAAGGTCGAGCCAACCCGGTTGACCAGCGAGTTGGTGACCAGGGTCGCGATGATCTCACGGCGCAGCCGGTGCTTCTCGATCTGCGGCCGGAACTCCGATTTGAGCGCCGGCGGGAAGTAATCGTAGAGATCCTGCACCAGCCGCGGGTCGTCGGGCAAATCCGAAGGCAGCAGCTCGTCATAGAGCGTGGTCTTGGAATAGGCGAGCAGCACTGCGAGCTCCGGCCTGGTCAGGCCGATGCGCTGGGCCAGCCGCTCGCGCATGGTCTCGTCGTCGGGCAGGAACTCGATCGCCCGGTCGAGCTTGCCGGCGCGCTCCAGCGCCCGCATGAAGCGGTTCTGCTGGTCGAGCAAGGTGAAGGAGAGGTTCTCCGCCACCGACAGCGCCTGGGACTGCAGGTAGTTGTGGCGCAGCACCAGCTTCGCGACGTCGTCGGTCATCGAGGCCAGCAGCTTGTCGCGCTGCTTCATGGTGAGATCGCCGTTGGCGACCGCCTCGTTCAACAGGATCTTGATGTTGACCTCATGGTCCGAGGTGTCGACGCCGGCCGAATTGTCGAGCGCGTCGGTGTTGAGCTTGCGCCCGCTCAAGGCCGCTTCGATGCGGCCGCGCTGGGTGAAGCCCAGGTTGGCGCCTTCGCCGATCACCTTGGCGCGGACGTTGTTGCCGTTGATCCGGATCGCGTCATTGGCGCGGTCGCCGACCTCGAGATGGGTCTCGTCGGTCGCCTTCACATAGGTGCCGATGCCGCCCAGGAACAGCAGATCGACCTCGGCGACCAGGATCGCCTTGATCACCTCATTCGGCGTCACCTGCTCCTTCATGAGCCCGATCGCCTTCTGCGCCTCGGGCGAGAGCTTGATCGACTTGGCGCGGCGCTCGAAAATGCCGCCGCCTTGGCTGATCAGCTTCGCGTCATAGTCGGCCCAGGTCGAGCGCGGCAGGTCGAACATCCGCTTGCGCTCGGCGAAGCTCACCTTCGGATCCGGGTTGGGATCGATGAAGATATGCATGTGGTTGAATGCGGCGACGAGCCGCGTTTCGCCCGAGCAGAGCATGCCGTTGCCGAACACGTCGCCGGACATGTCGCCGACGCCGACGCAGGTGAAGGCCTGGGTCTGGATGTCGGTCCCGAGCTCGCGGAAGTGCCGCTTCACGTTCTCCCAGGCGCCGCGGGCGGTGGTCGTAGCCCGCCGATCCACCGGAGGCAAAGGCGTCGTCCAGCCAGAAGCCATAGGCGCGGGAGACGGCGTTGGCGATGTCGGAGAAGGTCGCGGTGCCCTTGTCGGCCGCGACCACCAGGTAGGGATCGTCCTCGTCGTGGCGCACCACCTGCGGCGGCGGAACCACCTTGCCGCCGACCAGGTTGTCGGTGAGATCGAGCAACCCCTTCATCAGGGTCTGGTAGCAGCGGATGACCTCGGCCTGCATGGTCTCGCGGTCGGCGTTGACCGGCGGCCGCTTCACCACGAAGCCGCCCTTGGAGCCGACCGGCACGATCACGGCGTTCTTCACCATCTGCGCTTTCATCAGGCCCAGGACTTCGGTGCGGAAGTCCTCCTTGCGGTCGGACCAGCGGATGCCGCCGCGCGCGACCTTGCCGCCGCGCAAGTGCACGGCCTCGGCATGCGGCGCATAGACGAAGACCTCGACCAGCGGCCGCGGCAGCGGCAGCTCGTCCAGCTTCTGCGAATCCAGCTTGAAGGAGATGTATTCCTTCACGCCTCCGTTGGCCGGCGGCTGGAAGAAGTTGGTCCTGAGCGTGTTGACCACCGCGTTGACGTAGCGGCGCAGGATGCGGTCGTCGTCGAGATTGCTGACGCCTTCCAGCATCTGCTCGATCTCGGCGTTGATCTTCGCGGTGCCGGCCACCCGGTCGCCGGTAAAGGCGGGATCGTTGCGGAGATGGAACAGCCGCACGATCGCCTGGGTGATCTTCGGGTTGCCGCAGAGCGTCGCTTCCATATAGGCCTGGCTGAAGGCTATCGCCGCTTGCCGGAGATACTTGCAATAGGCGCGGATCAGCGCCACGTCGCGCCAGGCCAGGCCGGCGGTCAGCACCAGGCGGTTGAAGCCGTCGTCCTCGAGCTCCACTGTCCAGATCCGCGCATAGGCGTCCTGGAAGCGGTCGCGCAATTCCGCGACGTCGATCTCGGCGCCGTCGGCGGTGACCATGGCGAAGTCGTGGATCCAGACCGGCTCATCCATGCCGGCCGGCTCGATCGCATAGGCATTCTCGCTGATCACCCGCAGGCCGAAATTCTCCAGCGAGGGCAGCACGTTCGAAAGCGCGATCTTCTCGGTCGCGCGGTAGAGCTTCAGGTGCAGTGCATTGCCCGCTGCTTCGACCGGGCGGTAGAGGTTGATCGGCGGTGTGGTGGCTTTCAGCGCCTGCTCGACGCGCTCGATGTCGGCG
>JAYSFH010000492.1:0-3463 GCA_041913405.1 Dongia sp.
TGCCGCACGGCGGTGAAGGGCGGGATGACGAAGCGCTGGATGCGGGGATCACGCGCCGCATCCGCGCGCGCCACGGCCTCGGCGAAGGCTTTCGCCGCCGCCAGGGTCTTGTTCATCTTCCAGCTGGTGCCGATCCAGGCGACGGGATCGCTCATTCAGCCGCGCCCCTGGTCGTGCCCCGCGCTGGCTCCACGCGGAGATCCTTGGCGCCGCTGTCGATATGCGGCGCCCAGAAGGCGACGGATTCGGCGATCTGCGCGACCACCTGGCGGTCGGTCGGCTCGCGCTCCTTGAAGGAGAGCTCGAGGCAGATCTCGTTGTCCTTGCCGCCGCCCTCATGAAAGGCCTTGAGCAGCGGCTCGGGCTGGATGCGGCCCTTGGCATTGTATTCGGCGATGAACGGGCGATGACCGCTCTTGTCCATCATCGACTGCTTGATGTGGATGATCGGCGAGAAGCGCGGCACCGCGCGGGCCCAGGCATAGGGGTCGTAGTCGTCGGGGTTGGGGCTGGTGACGTCGCCATGGTCGATGTCGGCCATCACCCACATCGGGATCGCCATCCTTGCGGCGGTGAGCCGGTCCTGCAGCTTGCGGAAGGCCTCGAGGGTCTCGCCGAACTCGCGGCCGATCGACATCGATTCCCAGAACAGATAGGTGAGGCCGGCGGCCTTGGCATGCTCGGCCACTTCCGACCAGCAGTCGATCGCGATCTGGATCATCTCCTCGCGCCGCTTCGGGTCGTTGTAGTCGCGGTGGGTGAGGATCGCGAACTGCGTGCCGATGGATGTGCCGCCGAGATCGGCGGTGATGTCGGCCTGGGTCTTGAACCAGTCGATGTAGTAGCGCCGCACCCCGGCATCCGGATGGCCGAAATGGTTGAGTCGGCCATAGGGCCCGGTCATGCCGGAGGTGACGCGCACGCCGGTGCGCCGCATCGCCGCGGTCATGCGCCGGGTGAGGTCGCGGATCACCGGTTCCGGCCAGGAGGGGTTGATGAACTCATGGGTGAGCTGCAGGTCGCGGATCCGGATCTGCCGCGCGACGGTCTCGATCAGGTCCTCGGGCTCGGCGAAGCGGTTGACCAGCGGATTGGTGTTGAGCGACAGCGTGAAAGCCATGGCGAACCCTGGAATGCAGCCACAATCCATCGATGGGTCGCATGTTTTGCGGAAACGCGCAATGCCAGGGCCTTGGCCACGTTCCGCGCGGTTGATGCGCGCGCAGTCTGCGGTCTCGACACGTATGTCTCTCCGTGACCCGCGAGCCGCCGGTTGAATCGCGGGGCGGTCGGCCGGGACAACGTATCGCAACACGAGGCCTTTACGGCTAGGCGACCCGTCCTATAATATCCTTAAATAGTGAAGGGCGATCCAGGGGTGTGGATATGTCAGGATCCGGCGAGATGATGAGCAGCGGCCGATCCCGGCGGCGCAGCGAGACCCTGACCTTCCTGTTCCTCACGGTGTTTCTGGCCCCGATCCTCGCCGTCGCCATCGTCGGCGGCTACGGCTTTGCCATCTGGATGTACCAGATCTTCGCCGGCCCCCCGGGGTCTTGAGCGGGGTGGCGATGAGCGGCGCATCGGTCGACCGTTCGCGGCGCGCCTTCCTGTTCGGCGCGGAAGCGGAAAAGCAGAGCGATCCGGCGTTGCGGCCGCCCTGGGCCTTGCGCGCTGTCTTCGCGGACCTATGCACCGGCTGCGGCGATTGCCTGCCCGCCTGCCCCGAGGGCATCGTCGCGCTGGATGACGCGAACCGCGCCGTCGTCGACTTCCGCCGCGGCGCGGGCCTGTGCATCTTCTGCGGCGCCTGCGCCGATGCCTGCGCGGAGCCGGTCTTCGTCGTCCCCGCTGCGCGCGCCACGACGCCACCCTGGACTCTGCGCGTGAGCATCGGCGACGACTGTCTCGCCCATGACGGCGTCATGTGCCAGACCTGCAAGGATGCCTGCGGCGACGGCGCCATTCGCTTCGTCTATGCCGCAGGCCGCATTCCCGAACCCAGCGTCGATCTCGAGAAATGCACCGGCTGCGGCGGCTGCCTGGCACCCTGTCCGGCCTCCGCGATCGAGATCCACCGGATCGAGGCCGCCGATGCCTGACACCGTCCACATCTCCAGCCTGGTGGTCCATGTGCGGCCGGACCGCTGCGCGGACCTGCGCGCCGAGATCGCTGCGCTGGCCGGCGCCGAAGTCCATGCCGGCACCGAAGCCGGCAAGCTGGTGGTCGTGCTGGAGACCGAATCCGAAGCCGAGACGATGGCGCGCATCGCCGCGATCAACGAGATGCAAGGCACGATTGCCGCGTCGCTGATCTATCACGAGATCGACGCGATTTCCGAGGAGAGTCACCATGGTTGAACTGACCCGACGCCAGATGATCAAGGCCAAGGCGGCCGCGATCGCCGCGACCGTCGCCGGCATCCCCGGCGCACAGGCCGCGAACGGCATCATTCCCGGCGACGAGGCGCGGCTCGACTGGTCCAAGGCGCCCTGCCGCTTCTGCGGCACCGGCTGCAGCGTCATGGTCGCGGTCCGCGACAACCGCGTGGTCGCGACCCACGGCGACATCCATGCCGAGGTCAACCGCGGCCTGAACTGCGTCAAGGGCTACTTCCTCTCGAAGATCATGTACGGCACCGACCGGCTGACCCAGCCGCTCTTGCGCATGAAGGACGGCGCCTATGCCAAGGACGGCGAGTTCCGGCCGGTCACCTGGGAGCGCGCCTTCGACGAGATGGCGGCGCAGTGGAAGCGGGTGTTGAAGGAGAAGGGGCCGACCGCGGTCGGCATGTTCGGCTCCGGGCAATGGACGATCTGGGAAGGCTATGCGGCCTTGAAGCTGATGAAGGCCGGATTCCGTTCCAACAACCTCGATCCCAACGCGCGCCACTGCATGGCCTCGGCGGCGGTCGGCTTCATGCGCACCTTCGGCATGGACGAGCCGATGGGCTGCTACGACGACATCGAGGCCGCGGATGCCTTCGTGCTCTGGGGCTCCAACATGGCGGAGATGCACCCGATCCTCTGGACCCGCATCGCCGACCGCCGGCTCTCCAACCCGCATGTCAAGGTCTGCGTGATGTCGACCTTCGAGCATCGCAGCTTCGACCTCGCCGACATCCCGATCGTGTTCACGCCGCAGACCGACCTCGCGATCCTGAACTTCGTCGCGCACCACATCATCTCGACCAATCGGGTCAACAAGGCGTTCGTCGACGCGCATACCACGTTCAAGCGCGGCACGGTCGATATCGGCTATGGGTTGCGGCCCGAGCATCCGACCGAAGCCAAGGCGAAGAATGCCGCGACCGCGAACGACTCCGCGCCGATGACCTTCGACGAGTTCGCCGCCTTCGTCGCCGACTATCCGGTCGAGAAGGTGGCGGAGCTCTCCGGCGTGCCGAAGGAGCGGCTGCTGGAGCTGGCCGAGCTCTACGCCGATCCGAAGGTCAAGGTGATG
>JAYSFH010000493.1:0-3451 GCA_041913405.1 Dongia sp.
CTATAATGCGCAGGAGGCGATCTTCGGTCTGCGGCCCGAGGATGTGCATGCCGAGCCCAGCGATCCCGGCTGGCAGGCGATCGACGTCGAGGTGGTGGCGCTGGAGACCCGCGGCGCAGAGGTGGTGCTGATCGCCGCGATCCCCGGCCTCGAAGGCTTCGATTTCGCCGCGCGGCTCGGCCGCCATTACCGCGCGCCGATCGGCAGCATGCAGCGCCTCTATCTCGATCTCGCCGAGATGCATCTCTTCGACCCGCGCACCACCATGGCCGTGCCGCGGGATATGTGAGTTGTTCAGGAGCAGGGAATGACGGGTCTGAATTTTCGGGACACCTTCGGCAGCGTGAAGCCGATCATCGCCATGGTGCATTTCCCGCCGCTGCCGGGATCGCCGCTCTATGACGCGAAGCGCGGCATGGACTGGATCATCGAATCCGCGTCCAAGGACATCGCCGCCCTGCAGGCGGGCGGCGTCGATGCGGTGATGTTCGGCAACGAGGGCGACCGTCCCTATATCCTCAAGGCGACCCCGGAATCGCTCGCCGCTTATGCCGCGGCAGTGATGGCGCTGAAGGCTGAGATCAAGGTGCCGTTCGGCGTCAACTATCTCTGGGACCCCGTGGCGACCGTGGGTCTTGCCGTGGCCACGGGTGCCAGGTTCGGGCGCGAGATCATGACCGGCGTCTATGATTCCGACATGGGGCTCTGGGCGCCGGACTGTGCCGGCGCGGTGCGGCTGCGGCACAACCTCGGCCGCGACGACATCAAGCTCATGTACAACATCAACGCCGAGTTCGCCTCGCCGGTCGGCACCCGCACCATTGCCCAAAGAGCGAAGAGCGCGGTCTTCGCCTCTCTGGCCGACGTCGTGCTGGTCTCCGGCGTCATGACCGGCGAAGCGGTCCAGACCAGCGACTTGAAGGCGGTGAAGGACGTGCTGCCCGGGACCCCGGTCTTCGCCAACACCGGCGTCAACATCGACAACGTGCAGTCGATCCTCGCCATTGCCGACGGGGTCGTCATCGGCACGCATTTCAAGCAGGGCGGCGACACCTGGAAGGCGGTCGATCCAGACCGGGTGAAGCGGTTCATGGAGAAGGTGCGAACGCTGCGGTGATCTTCCTCGGCCTCGACATCGGCACCACCTCGACCATCGGCATCCTGATCGATGCCGAAGGCGGGACCTTGGCGACCGCCGCGCGGCCGAGCGCGCTCCAATCGCGCCATGCCGGCTGGGCCGAGGAGGATCCGGAGCTCTGGTGGTCGAACTGCTGCGCCGTGATCGGCGAGCTGCTGAAGGCCGCGGGCATTTCCGCCGACCGGATCGCGGCGGTCGGCGTCACCGGCATGGTGCCGGCGCTGGTGTTGCTGGATCGGGACGGCCGGCTGCTGCGGTCGAGCATCCAGCAGAACGACGCCCGCGCCACCGCCGAGATCGCGGCGATGCAGGGTCGCTTCGAGGCGAAGCGCTTCTTCGCGCTCACCGGCGGCAGCATCAACCAGCAGATCCTGGCGCCGAAACTGCGCTGGCTCGGACGCCATGAGCCGGAGGTCTTCGCCCGCATCGCGACGGTGTTCGGCTCCTATGACTACATCGCCTATCGCCTGACCGGCGCGCGTTCGGTCGAGCAGAACTGGGCGCTGGAATCCGGGCTGATGGATTTCACCGCGCGCAGCTTCGCGCCGGAGCTGGTGGCGGAGGCGGGGGTCGCGGCGGATGTGCTCCCGCCGATCCGCACCTCGGCTGAGATCATCGGCAAGGTCACCGTCCCCGCCGCGCAGGCGACCGGCCTCAAGGCCGGCACGCCGGTCATCGCCGGCTGCGCCGACCATGTCGCCTCCGCCTATGTGGCGGGCGCATCAAAGGACGGCGACCTGGTGCTGAAGTTCGGTGGCGCCGGCGACATCCTGCTCTCGACCGCGAAGCCGGCAACCGATCCTCGGCTCTTCATCGACCACCACATCCTGACCGGCCAATATTTCGTCAACGGCTGCACCGCGACCAGCGGCAGCCTGCTCAACTGGATCATCCGCGAAGTTGCCCAAGGCGAGACCCATGCCGCGCTCGACCGGCGCGCGGCGGACGTGCCGCCGGGCGCCGACGGCGTCGTGCTGCTGCCCTACTTCCTCGGCGAGAAGACGCCGCTGCACGATCCCCATGCCCGGGGCACCATCGTCGGCCTCGGGCTGCATCACACCCGGGCGCATCTCTGGCGCGCGGCGCTGGAAGGCGTGGTCTTCGGCTTCCGGCACCATGTCGAGGTGTTCCGTGAAATGGGCCTCGGCGTGAATCGCGTCTTCGCCTGCGACGGCGGCGCGGCGAGCGATCTCTGGCTGCAGATCGCCGCGGACGTGCTGGCGGTTCCGGTGACCCGGATCGATCGCCATCCCGGCTCCTGCCTGGGTGCCGCCTATGTCGCGGGCCATGGCGTCGGCGCCTTCCCGGATCTCGCCGGCGTCTGCCGCTATGTCGCCGCCGGCCGCGTGTTCCAGCCGGAACCGGCGCCGCAGGCGGTCTATGACCGTGCCTATGCGAATTACCGCGAAGTCTATGCGCGGCTGCAGACGCTCTATCCCCGGCTCGACCTGGAGAGCGCGGCATGAAGCGGCGCGGCGGCCTCGTCGCCCATGCGGTGCTGGCGGTCTGCGCGCTCTGGATCGCGCTGCCGCTGATCTGGGTCCTGCGCAACAGTTTCGTGCCGGAGGCGCAGAGCACCAGCCTCGACCTGCCGACCGCTTTCACGCTGGAGAATTACGTGAAGCTGCTGGTGGAGGATCGGTTCTGGCGTGCCGCGGTGAACAGCCTGGCTGCGGCTTTGCTCTCGACCTTGCTCGCCTTACCCTTCGCCGCGACCCTCGGCTATGCACTGGCGCGCTACCGGAGCAGCGGGCAGGCCGGGCGGTTCCTGCTCCTGCTGCTCCAGCTGTTGCCGCCGATCGCTCTCGTGCTGCCGGTGGTGGCGCTGTTCCTGGTCGCGAACTTCACCGACCCGATGGGCGGGCTGGTGCTCGCCTATGCCGCGGTCAACCTGCCGTTCCTCACCTGGGTGCTGATCGGCTTCTTCGAGCGCGTGCCGGTCGAGCTCGAATGGGCGGCGATGTCCGACGGCGCCACGGCCTGGGGCGCCTTCTGGCGGATCGCCTTGCCGGTTGCGCGGCCCGGCCTCGCCGTCGCGGCGCTGTCGGGCTTCATCCTGGCCTGGAACGAGTTCCTTTTTGCGCTGGTGCTGACCGAAGGCGAGAACGCCACCATCCCGGTTGCGCTCACCAACCTGCAGTCCCGGGCCGAGGTGCCGGTCGCGGAGCTCTCCGCCGGCATCGTGCTCGGCGTCCTGCCGATGCTCCTGGTCGTGGCGCTGCTGCGCCGCCATCTCATCCACGGCCGCACCTTCGGGGCGATCCGATGACGGCGGCGACGGCGACACCGAAGCCCAAGAAGCGGCGGCGGCCG
>JAYSFH010000494.1:0-3451 GCA_041913405.1 Dongia sp.
CGCTGACCACGCCGGCCATCACCTTGGTCAAGGTCGACTTGCCGGCGCCGTTCTCACCCAGCAGCGCGTGGATCTCGCCCTTCACCAGGTCGAAATCGACCTCCTTTACGGCGGGCACGCCGCGATAGAGCTTGCTGATCTTCTTCATCTCGACGATGGGCTCGCTCATCGCGCAATCTCCAGGATCGCGTGGCCGCCTTTGGATGCGGCGAAGACCCGGCCGTTCGCCTCGGCGACCGAGGTGATGCCGTGGCGCCGGCCGTTGGCGCGGCTGTGGAAGCTCGCGACCGGGCGGAGCTGTGCGTCGAGCTTCACCACCAGCCCGTAGGAGCGGGAGGGCGACCAGGGTTTGTGGATGCCCATGGTCTTGACGCCGCCGCATTGCAGCGGCTCGAGGAAGTTGCCGCCGGAAGCGAGCGCGGGCGCGATCCAGTATTCGCGCGGCACGTCGCGCATCATCTGCGCGCGATAGGCATCTTCCATCAGGGTGAACTCGATCAGCCGGTTGCGCGGGGCGAAGAGTGCCAGCCAGACGCCGCCGTCGCCGGCCGGCGCGAGCTTGGCCGGATAGCCGGGCAGCTTTTCCAGGATCGGCTTCTGCGCGCCGCTGGGGGCGAGACGGACCACGCGATGCTGCCAGGCCTCGGAGACGATCACACTGTCGCGGTCGGCCAGCAGGCCGTTGGGGAAGGCGAGGCCTTGCACCACCATCTTGGCGCCAGACCGAGCCGAACGCGTTCTTGCTCATCAGATCGACCGCCCAGTCGGAAGGCCGGTGGCGGGCCGAGCCCTGCGCGACATAGAGCGCGCCGGACTGGTCGAAGGCCAGCGCCGTGGGGCAGGCGAGGTTGGCTGTGGCGGGCAGGTCGCGGGGGCTGCCGTCGCGCGGCATCAGGCCGAGCTCGCCGTTGTCGAGGCCGATCGCGATGTCGCCCGAGGGCGAGACGGCCAGGGCGGTCACGGCGGCGTCGAAGCCGTGCAGCTCCTCGACCTTGCCGTTCTCGAGCGCGAAGACCCGGTCATGCGACGAGAAGATGAGTCTGTCGCCGTCGCTGCAGAGATTGTCCGGCGCCTCGACCTCAAGCGCGACCGCGGCGTCGTCGAGCGCGGTGTTGGGCTTCAACGCGCCGTCCATCGGCGGGATGGTGACGGCCTTGCCGCGGAAGATGTCGAGGATAGGATCGAAGATCATTTCTTCTCTCCCCAATAGGCGACGGGCGCGGTCCAGTTCGGGTCGGCGCCGGGAATCTTGTAGCGGCCGACCCGGTTGTTGAGGATGCCGCCGATATAGAGCCACCCCTTGTGCTCGCGCATCGAGGTGACCATCGGGTGCGAGACGCCGGTGAGGTCGCCCAAGGTCGCGACGATCTTGCCGGTCTCGTCGAACTTGACGACGCCGCCGGTGTTGATGTTGGGGAAGAGCCAGTCGTCCATCGGCAGGTTGCGGGTCATCCGCTTGCGCATGCCGGGATGGCGGAGTGCCAGGTCGAAGGTCGGCGTGCGCATGCCGAGCCAGGCCATCCAGTAGGTGCCGTCCGAGGCGCGGTTGATATTGTCGGGATAGCCCGGCATGTCCTTGATCACGCATTCCAGCGTGCCGGCCTTCGGCCCGTCGAACCAGTAGCGGTGCACCGAGCAGGCCCAGCTCTCGGCGAGGAACAGCGACTTGCCGTCATGCGCCATGCAGACGCCGTTGGCGTAGCGGAGTTTCTCGAGCACGGTCGTGGTCTTGCCCGTCTTGGGGTCGTAGCAGAGCAGGCGGCCGGTCGGGCGCGCCTCGATCGAATCCAGCGCCCATTCATGGGCGTCGTAGCGGGTGGTGGAATCGGTGAAGAAGATCCGCCCGTCCGGCGCCACGTCGCAGTCGTTGGGATCGCGCAGCCGCGCGTCATCGACCACTGAAGTCCAGGTGCGCCGGGTCTCGGCCGAGAGCCGCGTCACCTCGCGCTCGGGGGAGATCGAATAGAGGCCCATCGCGCCGACGCAGGAGAGCAGGTTGCCTTGCGGATCGAAGGCGAGGCCGAGCGGGAAGCCACCGGTATGGGCGAAGACCTCGGACTTCTTATAGTCGGGGGCGAAGAAGCGGATGATCTCGCCGTGCCGGGTTCCGCAATAGAGGTGGTCGTCGCGGTCGAGGATCACGTCCTCCGGCCCTTCGAGCTCGCCGAGGCCGATGTATTGGGTCTCGGAAATCTCGTTGTTGAGGGCGTAAGGGCTGTCCGAGCCGGGCAGGGCGGAATGCGCGTCGTCCATGCGGAAGTGGATCGGCGTCACATAGACCTCGTCCAGCACCTTGTGCCGGTTCTTCAGCCAGCGGATGTCGAGCACCACCGCGGCGGCCAACATCAGGCCCAGCACCATCTGGTTGGTGCCGGTGCCGAAGCCGAGGCGTATCAGGCCGTTCGACATCACCAGCACGATGATCGCGCCCATCACGCCCTTGACGATCGAGCCGCGCCCGCCGCCGAGGCTGTTGCCGCCGACCACCGCGGCGGTCAGGGCCATGATCTCCAGCCCGAAGCCGCTGCCGGGGCCGGCGCCCTGCAGCCGGGCGGCGCTGAGGAACCCGGCGAGGCCGCAGCACAGGCCGGAGACGACGTAGGTGATGAAGACCGTGCGCTTCACCCGGATGCCGGCGTTGTAGGCCGAGCGGCGCGAGCCGCCGACCGCCAGCATGTGCCAGCCGATCCGCGACCGCGTCATCACGATATGGGCGACGACGGCGATGACCACGGCGGTGGCAACCGCGATCGAGGGGCCGTCGGCCTTCATGCCGAAGATGGTGCCGTCGCCGATGAAGTCCCAGAGGTCGGACATCGCCTGCGACATCTGGATCTGGGTCCCGTAGTCGATGACCAGGATGTCGAAGATCGCGCGGCCGATGATCAGGGTCACCAGGGTGGTGAGGAAGGCGCGCAGCCGCATATAGCCGACCAGGTAGCCGTTGATGCAGCCGAACAGCAGCCCGACGCCCATCGCCGCGGCGAAGGCGATCCAGACCGGTTGCTCCAAGATGTAGAAGCTGCCGACCGCCGCGAACATCGAGAGCGCGAAGATCGAGCCGACCGAAAGGTCGATGCCGCCGCCGAGAATGACGATGACGAGGCCGGTGACGACGATCGAGAACTCGCCGAGCTGGCGGGTGGAATCGGTGAGCGAGGCAGCCTTGAAGAAGCCCGAGATGGCGGAGCCGAAGACCGCGATCGTGATGACCAGGGCGGTGGCCGGAATCGCATTGTCCGTCCAGCGCTTGGTGAGGATCTCGCCGATCAGGTGATCGGGGATGTAGTTGTATCGCAGGCGCAGCGCCCGCTCACGCAAGGTCATGGGAGGGTCCGGTGATCTCGGCGGAAAAACAGAGTCTGTGGCGCCCCCACCCCACCCACCCCCCCCGGCGGGGGGGGGGGGGCCCCATAACCCCACCCCCCCGCTGGGGGGGGGGGGGGGGGGG
>JAYSFH010000495.1:0-3446 GCA_041913405.1 Dongia sp.
GATGATCCAGAAAAAGACGGTGACTTCCGGAACCTTGTTGTGCGGTTTGCCGCGAGCGTCCAGCAATTCTTCCGCCATGAATACCCCTAAGCCCCGCGTCCTCGTGCCGGATTTATCCAAGGTGAAGATGACCTGGGCCTGACCGAGTTCAGGGATCGAGGTCGTCCTGGTCGAGATTGCCCAGATAATGAAATCCGGAGTCGAACGTCGGCGCGAATACCGCGGCTTCGCCCGGCCTGAGCTTCGTCCCGACCAGCTGAAAGACCTGGTCCTCGGTTGCGACGATGACGGTGTTTCCGCGGGTGGGGACCTGGCTCACGATGCTGCGCAGGTGATCCACGTTGTAGAGCTTGCTGTCGAGTTCGATCTCTGGGCCGAAGGCGAGGCGCGCCGTCTCCCGGGTCCGGCAAAGCGGCAGCGCGATGATTCTTCCGATCGGCACGTTCCATTGCCGCAGTGCGTCTCCGATCTGCCGGGCGTCCTCTCGCCCCTCGCGGGTGAGATTGCGCTGGGTCGCGCAATCCTCGAACGCCTTCAGCGAGGAGTTCTCGTCGAAGCGCTCGCGCGCACCCGAATGTCGATCCGCATGGCGCAGGTAGATGATGTGTCCGCCTTGCTTGAGGGCCGCGACGATGCGCGCCTCGCTCCATTCACCGAGAGCGGTGTTCGATGCCCATCCCACTCCGCCGGCGGCGCCGGCGATGCACAGGGTCAGGATGATCCGCTTCAGAACCATGCGTGATTTGCGATGTTGCAATGGCGGGCTCCTTCCCTGGCCGGGTTAAGGCTTAAGGAAGGATTCTTTCATCACGCTTTCGGCGGCGGCCGGTCCGCTTTTTCTATTCCTGGGACATTCCCCGGCGGGCGGTTTTCGCTTAGCTTCACCGGCTGAATCAAACGGGGAAGTTCAGACGTGAACCAGAAAGCCACCGCGCCCGGCGCGTTGAAGATCCGCAAGATCGTGTCGGTGCCGCTCTTGGGCGAGAGCCCGAAGGGTGGCTGGTCGGCTGAGATCCGGCCGGAGGATTCCGTGCACACGCTGGTCGCGGTGCACACCGATGCCGGGATCACCGGCTATGGCAGCGCCTTCACCAACGGCGGCCTGGTCGCCGCGGCCTTGAAGGTGCTGGAGCCGATCTTCACGAACGAGAATGCGCTGGAGCCGGAACGCGTCACCGAGGCCTTGCACCAGAATACCTTCTGGATGGGGCGCGGCGGCACGTTGACCCATGCGATCAGCGCCATCGACATCGCGCTCTGGGACATTCTCGGCAAGGTCACCGGCCAGCCGGTCGGGCGCTTGCTCGGCGGCACCTACCGCCGACGCGTGCAGCCCTATTGCTCGCTGCTGATGGAGCAGCCGGATGTTATGCGCGACGTCGTCGCGAAATACCGCGGCCTCGGCTTCCGCGCCTTCAAGATCGGCTGGGGTCCATTCGGCCGCGCCCAGGACGCGAAGCTGGACGAGGCGATCGTGAAGGCGGCGCGCGAGGCGGCGGGCCCGGACGCAAAGCTCTTCGTCGATGCCGGCGCCAGCGACGCCTATTGGCCGCACGGGCTGAAATGGGCCTTGCGCACCGCCGACATGCTGGACGCCTACGGCATCGGCTGGTTCGAGGAGGCGGTGAAGCCCGACGCGATCGACGATTTCTGCGAGCTCCGCCGCAAGAGCCCGGTGCCGATTGCCGGCGGCGAGGTGCTGACAAGGCGCCAGAGCTTCATACCCTGGCTGCAGCGCGGCGCCTTCGACATCGTGCAGCCCGACGTCACCAAGGTCGGCGGCATCAGCGAGCAGCGCCGCATCGCCTGGATGGCCTATGACTTCGGCGTCAAATACATCGGCCATGGCTGGAACACCGCACTCGGCGTCGCCGCCGACCTGCAGCTCGCCGCCGCCATGCCCGACACCGACCTGGTCGAGTTCATCGGTGGCAGCCCTTACGTGGACGGCATCCTCGATCAACCCTTCGCGCTCGACGCCGAGGGCAACCTGGAAATCCCGCAGCTTCCCGGGCTCGGCGTTGCGCTCGACCGCGACAAGCTGGCGCGCTACACCCCGGACCCGGCGCCGCTCTTCGCCGCCTGATTGCCGGAAACGAAAACGGCGCGGGTTGTGGCCCGCGCCGTTTCGTCGCTTCTTCTCGGAGAGAGTCGATCAGTTCGCCTTGGCGAGGCCGTCACCGGTGGTGAACACCATGCAATCGGTCTTCTGCGCTTTCAACTGAACGCAGGCCTTCTCGGCATCGGTCTTGGAGAGGCCCGTGACCCGCGCGCGATAAAGCTTGCCCTGCTCGTCGATCGCAATCCTGGAATCGGCGAAGATCTCCGGCAGCGAGCGGGTGGCCTTGACCGCGGCCTTCTGCGCCGGTGCATATTGCGCATAGGCGCCGACCTGGACGCCGTAGCCGGTGCTGCCCGAATGCCAGACATTCTCGATCGCTTGCGCATCCGGCTGGGCGGCGTCGGCGAATTGCAGCTGCAGGCCGCTGCCGGGCTTCAGGACCGGCAACAGCGGATCGCCGCTGCTGATGCTGGCCGGCATGATCGCGGCATCCCCATTGGCATCGTCGCCGTCCTCGCCCGAGGCGACCATCGGCTCCGCGGCATCCGGCACCATCGCGGCGGCGACCAGCGCGGCCGGCACCGAGACCGGGGCCGCGGCGACCACCACGGCCGGTGCCGGGGCGGGACCCGCCGAGTTCGGCGCGGAGAGCGCCAGCATCGTGCCGCTGCCCTTGGCCGTCTTGAAGCCCTTGTTCATCATCGCGACCATCTGCTTGTCGCGGAGATAGGGGGTGGAACCGCCCAGCACCACGCCCACCAGGCGGCGACCATTCTGCTCGGCGGAGGAAACCAGGTTGAAGCCGGAAGCGCGGATGTAACCGGTCTTGATGCCGTCGGCGCCGTTCAGCTTGTTCAGCACGCGATTGTGACCGGCATACTGCACGCCGCGATAGCTGAACCGTTCAGCGGCGAAGTAGTGATAATACTCCGGGAAATCGCGCAGCAGCGCCACGCCCAGGATCGCCTGGTCGCGCGCGGTGGTTCGCTGCTCCGGATTGGGCAGGCCGTTGGCATTGCGATAGGTGGTGTTCTTCATGCCGAGCGCGCGCGCCGTCTGGGTCATCTTCTTGGCGAAGGCCCATTCGCTGCCGGCGATCTCCTCGCCGATCGCGGTCGCCGCGTCGTTGGCGGAGCGCACCACCACCGCGAGGATCGCGGTCTCGACCTTGATCTGGGCGCCGGCGGATACCGCGAGATTGGTCGCGTCCTGCGAGGCAGCATGATCGGAGAAGGTGATGGAATCGGTGAGCTTGATCTGCCCGTGCTTCAGGGCATCGAACAGCAGATAGAGCGTCATCATCTTGGTGAGCGACGCCGGATAGGTCGAGACATCGGCATTGCTGGAAGAGATGATCTCGCCGGTCACCGCGTCGACCATGATC
>JAYSFH010000496.1:0-3443 GCA_041913405.1 Dongia sp.
CTCTCTTCTCCAAGGGCCGCCAGCTCTACAACCTGAACTTCGCCCAGAAGGCCGCGCGCGACCTCAATGAGGTGATCGTCGTCGAGGGCTACATGGACGTGATCGCGCTCGCTCAGGCGGGCTTCCCGCAGGTGGTTGCGCCCTTGGGCACGGCGCTGACCGAGGAGCAGATCGAGGTGCTCTGGCGTTTGGCGCCCGAGCCGATCCTCTGCTTCGACGGCGATGAGGCGGGCCAGAAGGCCGCCGCCAAGGTCGCCGAGCGGGTGCTGCCGATCCTCAAACCCGGCCTGTCGCTCAACTTCATCAACCTCGTCAACGAGGAGAGCGGCGGCAAGGAGGATCCCGACTCCTTCCTGAAGAAGCATTCGGCGGGCGAGTTCCGCGCCTATCTCGATGCGCGCAAGACGCCGCTTTCTGGAATCTTGTGGACCATCCTCAGGAAGGAGCGGCTGC
The DNA here is from genome assembly GCA_041913405.1 of Dongia sp. Classification (GTDB taxonomy): domain Bacteria; phylum Pseudomonadota; class Alphaproteobacteria; order Dongiales; family Dongiaceae; genus Dongia. The sequence continues at coordinate 454 of JAYSFH010000496.1, forward strand.
TCGACACGCCGGAGCGCCGCGCCGGCTTCCGCGCCGACATCAACCATCTCACCAATCTCATCGCCGAGAAGTCGGTGCGCGAGGAATACCGCGCGCATTTCCAGGGCATGCTGCAGCAGATCTCCGGCGGCGAGGTCGGCGGCGCGCGGATGGCGCCCGGCGCGCGGCGCCAACGCAGCTTCCGCGACGACGGCATGACCGGCGCCGACGGGCGCAACTACTCCTTCTTCGACTGGCGTTTCCTGCCGCAATTCTACAAGGAGTTCGGCGGCGAGGCGCTGCAGCAGGGCTGGCATTCGGTCCGGCGCCTGCCGGTCGAGGCCTTCCTGATGACGGTCATCCATCACCCCGACCTGCTGCACAAATACATCGAGAACTTGAAGTCGCTGGAGATCGGCGACGCCCAGCTGACGCGGTTCCGCAACCGCCTGGTCCGGATCGCGATCGAGGTCCCCGAGCTCAACGGCACCGCGCTCTGGGGCCAGCTGGTCCAGGAGGGCTTCGGCGACTACCTGGAGACGCTTTCCTTCCGCACCCATGCACTCCGCTTCACCCTGCCGATCGCCGATGAGGCGGCCGCCGAGGCGGGGCTGCTGCATGTCCTGGGGATCCTCCACGAGCACGATCTCCGGGCGGAGCGCGACAGCGCCGGCAAGCTCTGGGCCGAGGACCCCTCCGAGGACAACTGGCGCCGGTTCGAGACCCTGCGGGACCTGCTGCTGGAGGCGGAAAGCCGCCGCCGCGACCTGGACCCGGTCTTCGAGACGCCCGCCCGCGGCGTTCACTAGGGCCGAACCAGTTCCGGCCAGGCGTGCGGGCTGTATGACCGCTGCCGCGGCGGTGCCCGGAACCGGCTCTCCCGGACCGGGGTTAACCATGCCGGATCCGGCGACGCCGGAATCCGGCCCAGGGGGCGGAATTTGTGGGCGAATCTGTGGATAAAGGCCTTGCGGCAGAGGCACTTCGGGCGGGTCAGCTTGACAAGCCGGAGGCCGCCATTATAGACCAGCCGGCCCGTCCGCAGCGCCTTGATTCAGGCGCATTGCAGAACCATCTGAGGGACCTAGGCTCTCCGCCGCCCTCGGCGGTCTGCGGCGCGGACCGGCAGCAGCAAAGGAACCCTTCCGCCGGCCGGCATTTGGCCCGGGCCGTGGAGGGGCTTTTGCACGTGATGGCGTGCTGCAGGAGCGGACGAGGTGCGTACAGGGTTCGAGAGCTGCGCCCGGTTGGACCGCTTGGATGGAGCGGCGGCGCGCGAACGTCTCGGCAGCCCCGGACGACTGAAGATCGGGATGTTCCCAGCGGTTGTGCTCTGCGGATCGAAGCGACGGATTGGCCAGTGCGTGATGTGCGGTCCCACCGATAGGTCGGGCGCGCGTCTTCAGGATCGAAAGCGAGTGGTGATTAGATGGCAGTGAAACCGCAGGCCAAGCCGGAACCGGTGAAATCCAAGGACGAGGCCCAGGACGGCCCGTTGATGGACGGCCTCACTGCGGCCTTCAAGAAGATGCTCGCTAAGGGCAAGGAGCGCGGCTACGTCACCGTTGACGAGCTCAATACCAGCCTGCCGCAGGGCCAGACCAACGATCAGATCGAAGACATTCATACCATGTTGAGCGACATGGGCATCAATGTCGTCGAGAACGAGGAAGCCGACGAAGCCGAGGGCGAGGCCCAGCCCGCCGGCGAGGGCGAGCAGGAAGAGTCGCGCGCCGTCGGCAATCTCGACGATGCCGATGTCGGCCGCACCGACGACCCGGTCCGCATGTATCTGCGCGAGATGGGCTCGGTCGAGCTCTTGTCGCGCGAAGGCGAAATCGCCATCGCCAAGCGCATCGAAGCCGGCCGCGACATGATGATCGGCGGCATCGGCGAAAGCCCGCTCACCCACAAGTCGATCGTCGAATGGCGTGAGAAGCTGAAGGCCGGCGCGCTTCTGCTGCGCGACATCATCGATCTCGACGCCACCATGGGCGGCAACCTGCCGGAGGGCACGACGCTCGAAGGACCGGGCGCCGCGGGCTTCACCGAAGAAGAGGAAGAGCCCGAGGAGGCCGAAGAGGGCGCCGAGGGCGAGCCGAAGCCGGAAGGCGAAGGCGCGGAAGAGGGCGAGGAAGCCAATCTCTCCCTGGCCGCCATGGAGCAGACGCTGCTGCCGCAGGTCATGGAGACCTTCGACAAGATCGCCGCACTCCACAAGAAGCTGGAGAAGGTCCAGATCAAGCGCCTGGAGACCATCCGCGCCGGCGAGGATCTCAATCCCCGCAGCGAGAAGGCCTACGAGAAGCAGAAGCTCGAGATGGTCGAGCTGATGCGGACCGTGAAGCTCAACAACTTCCGCATCGAGTTCCTGGTCGAGGAAATGTACGACCTCAACCGGAAGCTCATCAGCATGGAAGGCCAGCTGCTGCGCCTGGTGCAGAAGGCCGGCGTGAAGCGCGAGGAATTCCTGCAGCGCTATTACGGCGCCGAGCTCGATCCGAAGTGGCTGGCCAAGGTCGGCCGCCTGACCTCGAAGGGCTGGAAGAACCTCGCCGCCGACCACAAGGACGAGACCAAGAACATCCGCGGCAACATCGCGGAAATCGCGGAGCAGGTGAACCTGCCGATCGGCGACTTCCGCCGCATCGTCAACGTGGTCCAGAAGGGCGAGCGCGAAGCCGCGCGCGCCAAGAAGGAGATGGTCGAGGCCAACCTGCGTCTGGTGATCTCGATCGCGAAGAAATACACCAACCGCGGCCTGCAATTCCTGGATCTGATCCAGGAAGGCAATATCGGCCTGATGAAGGCGGTCGATAAGTTCGAGTATCGCCGCGGCTACAAGTTCTCGACCTACGCCACCTGGTGGATCCGGCAGGCGATCACCCGCTCGATCGCCGACCAAGCGCGGACCATCCGCATCCCGGTCCACATGATCGAGACCATCAACAAGCTGGTCCGCACCTCGCGCCAGATGCTGCACGAGATCGGCCGCGAGCCGACCCCGGAGG
>JAYSFH010000497.1:0-1551 GCA_041913405.1 Dongia sp.
AGCACGATCGAGCAGATCGGGTCGATCAGCATCTCCAGGAACACGACATGGGCCGGGAACAGCAGCAAAGGCCAGCCGAAGGCGAGCGGCAGCAGCGCCAGCCCGGCGATCGGCACGTGGACCGCGACGATGAAGACCATCGCCTTGCGCAAGTTGTCGAAGATGCGCCGGCCCTGCGCGACCGCCGCAACCAGCGCGGCGAAATTGTCGTCGAGCAGAACCACCGCTGCCGCTTCGCGCGCCACGTCGGAGCCGCGGCCGCCCATGGCGACGCCGATATGCGCGGCCTTGAGCGCGGGCGCGTCGTTCACGCCGTCGCCGGTCATGGCAACGACGTCGCCGCGCGCCTTGAAGGCCTCGACCAGGCGCAGCTTCTGCTCCGGCAGGATGCGGGCGAAGATCCGCGTCCCGGCGATCCGTTCGGCCAGCGCATGCTCGTCGAGCTTGCCGAGCTCCGGACCGGTCAGCACGTTGTCGGCACGCTCCAGTCCGGCCTGCCGCCCAATCGCCGTGGCGGTCGCCGCGAAATCGCCGGTGATCATGGCGACGGCGATGCCGGCCTCGCGGCATTCGGCGATCGCGGCCGCCGCCTCGGCCCGCAACGGATCGGCAAGGCCGACCAGGCCGACGAAGGCGAAATCGAGATCGTGCTGCAGGCTCGGCAAGGTCTCCTGCAGGGTATGGCCGCGGGCGATCGCGATCACGCGCAAGCCACGCCCCGCCATGCTGCGGACGGCAGCATCGACGGTCCGCCGCTCCGCCTCGGGCAGATGGCAGAGATCGACGATCGCCTCCGGTGCGCCCTTGGCGGCGAGCACGTAGCCGTCCCTTGGATCGACCGGGTCGGCATCCCAGACCCGGGTCATCGCCAGGAAGCCCGGCTGCAACTCGTATTCGCGCACCATCGCCCAGGCCGGATGCAGGTGCTCGGTGCCGCCGAGCGTGCCCTGGCCCAGACGCTGCATGGCGAGTTCCATCGGGTCGAAGGGATGGCGCTTGCTGGCGAGGATGGCGAACTCGGCGACGCCGTGGAACGGCTCCGGCAGCGCGGTCGCGCCCGGCGTCACCTCGTGGAAGCCGCCCTCCGCATAGAGGCAGGCGACGGTCATGCGATTCTCGGTCAGGGTGCCGGTCTTATCGACGCAGAGGACCGAGGCTGCACCGAGGCTTTCGATCGCCGCCGCGCGCCGGGTCAGCACCTTCTGCCGCGAGAGGCGCAAGGCGCCCAGCGCCAGGAAGACGGTGAGCACCATCGGGAATTCCTGCGGCAGCAGCGACATGGCGACGGTGAGGCCGGCCAGGATCCCCTCCAGCCATCCGCCGCGCAAAGCCGTGTAGAGCCCGAAGACCAGCAGACTGACGGCGATGCCGATCATCGCGAAGCGCTGCACCAGCCGCGCGGTCGCCTTCTGGATCAGGGTCGGCTCCGGTGCCAGGGTCGCCAGCCGCGCGCCGATCTTGCCGATTTCCGAGCGCGCGCCGGTCGCCAGCACCTCGGCCAGGCCCTGCCCCTTCACCACCAGCGTGCCGGAATAGACGAAGGGCAGGTCG
>JAYSFH010000497.1:1561-3428 GCA_041913405.1 Dongia sp.
TTCCGCTTCCAGCGTCGCGAGACTGTGGCCGATGCGCCCGATTTCGCTGCGGGATGCCGTCGCGGTGACGGTGAACAGTCCTGCGCCGCGCACGACCAGCGACCCGGAATAGACGAAGGGCAGGTCGTCGCCGCCCGGCGGCACCGCCGCCGTGTCGGCAGGCCCGGCCTGCTTGCGGACCGGGGCGGATTCGCCGGTCAGCAGGGATTCGTCGATCTGCAGGTCGCGGCCGGCGACCAGCCGCCCATCGGCGGCGACGCGGTCGCCTTCGGCGAGGATGACGAGATCGCCCGGCACCACCTCGCGGCCGGCGATCCGCTGCTCCTTTCCGTCGCGGATCACCAGCGCGCGCGGGCTGGAGAGGTCGCGCAGCGATTCCAGGACGCGCTCGGTGCGCCATTCCTGCACGGCCACCAGGCCGAGATTGACAAGGGCGAAACCGCCGAGCAGCAGGCCTTCGGCAAGGTCGCCGAGCAGCAGGTAGAGGCCGGCCGCGACCACCAGCATCAGGAACATCGGCTCGCGCAGCACTTCGAGCAGCAGCCGGGCGAGATTGCGACGGTCGGGATCGGGCAACGCGTTGGGCCCGAAGCGGCGCAGCCGCACCGCCGCCTCCGCGGTGCTCAGGCCGACGGGCGTTGCCTCCGTCGGCATCAGTCTTTCTTCGGCAGGCGGTTCAGCACCGGGTCGATCAGCCCCGGCGAGAGGATGCCGATGAACCAGGCGAGGCAGGCCATCGGCCAGGGGAAGGCGATCCGCGGCTTGTTGCGCTCCAGCCCGCGCCGGACGATGCGCGCGGCGCGATCGGCTTCCATCAGGAACGGCATGGGAAACTTGTTGCCGGCAGTCATCTGGCTCTTGATGAAGCCCGGCATGATCACGCTGACGCCCACGTTCTTCTTTCGCAGATTGCCGCGCAGCGATTCACCCCAGACCCGCACCGCCGCCTTGGAGGCGCCATAGGCCGGGGCACCCGGCAGCCCGCGATAGGCCGCGAGCGAGGCCATGAGGCCGATCTGGCCATGCCGGCGCGCGCGCATTCCCGGCAAGGCGGGGAAGACGGTGTTGAGCACGCCGTCGATGTTGGTGTCGAAGATGGCGCGGGTCTTCTCGTATTTCTCCATGCCCCGCAAAGTCCCACCGGAGACGCCGGCATTGGCGATCACCAGGTCGAGCGGGACTCGTCTGTCCGCAGCCGTGATCCATTCCTCCATCTGCGCGCGGTTGACGACATCGACCGCGGTCGCCTCGACGGTGGCACCGCGCTTGCGGCAGGCTTCCGAGACGGCGGCCAGGCGCTCGATCGAGCGGCCGCCGAGGAACAGCGTCACACCGGGCGCTGCGAATTCCTCGGCGATCGCGGCGCCGATGCCGGAACTGGCACCTGTGATCAGGATCGATTGGAATTGCGTCACGGGAGCCCTCGCTTGCCTTAAGTCGTCGCATTGGCGAAGATAGCCGCCGCACGGGTAAGGGGGAACATCGTTTGTCGATCGCCAGCATGACCGGCTTCGCGCGCGCCGAGGGCGCGGTGGGCGATTTCGGCTGGACCTGGGAATTGAAGAGCGTCAACGGCCGCAATCTCGACGTCCGCTGCCGCTTCCCCTCCGGTTACGAGCATCTCGACGGCTTCATCCGGGCCCGCGCCGCAGAGACGGTGAAGCGCGGCAACCTGGCCGTCACCCTGACCATCGATGACGCGGCCTCGCAAGGCCGGCTCACCGTCAACCGCGAAGCGCTGGAGCAGATCCTCGGCATCGCTGCCGAGTTCGGCCACAAGATCTCCGCCGAGCCGCCACGGATCGACGGCTTGCTTGCCTTGAAAGGTGTGCTCGACGTCGAGTTGCCCGAGATCGACGAGGCCGAG
>JAYSFH010000498.1:0-3426 GCA_041913405.1 Dongia sp.
CGACGGCAACCTCATCATCCACGGCGACAACCTGCACGCCCTGAAGGCGCTGTTGCCGATGTATGCGGGCAAGGTGGACTGCATCTACATCGACCCGCCCTACAACACCGGCAACGAGGGCTGGAGTTACAACGACAATGTCAACGCCCCAATGATCCGGGAGTGGCTGGAATCCAACCCGGTCGGGATCGAGGATGGGCTGCGGCACGACAAGTGGTGCGCCATGATGTGGCCACGGCTGCGACTTCTGCATCAGCTCCTAGCTGACGATGGAGTATTTTTTGCATCAATAGATGATAACGAAGGGCATTCTCTTCGATTGATATGTAATGAAATATTTGGACAGCAAAACTATGTCGCCACTTTCATTTGGCGCAAAGTAGATAGCCCAAATGACAATAAAGTATCCATCACACCGGATCATGAGTACATCATTTGTTACTGCAAAAATATTGAGAAGGTAGATTTTGGGCGATTGGTCGCACCATCGATACTGGATGCTTACCCGAATAAAGACCACGATGGTCGCCTCTATAGGGACCGGCTACTCAAGAAGAATGGAAGAAATAGCCTGCGTCGTGATCGGCCGACCATGTGGTTCCCGGTTGAGGACCCTGACGGCAACGAAGTGTACCCCATGCATGACAATGGGGAAGAAGCGCGCTGGTCGATGGGCGAAGGGGGAGTCAAGCGCCACCGAGATCAGGGAACGCTTGTTTGGAAGCGTAGAATCAAGCTGGGAAATGAAGTCTGGGAACCGTACACCCGCGAATTCGCGCCGGACGTTCCAACGAGACCGCACCCGACGATTTGGAATGACGTTCCCACCATGCGACAAGCGAAAGCAATGCTCCGTGATATGTTTGGAACGTCAGATCTTTTTGCCACACCCAAACCAGTCGAACTTATAGAGCGTATTGTCGATCTTCTGGATCGAGATGATGCTCTATTTCTCGACAGTTTTGCTGGTTCAGGAACGACTGGCCATGCCGTTCGGCGAGCGAATCAAAGGGACGGTGGGACTAGGCAAGTAATATTAGTGGAGACTGAGAACTACGCAGACGACTTGACGGCGGAGCGGAATCGAAGGGCTATTACGGGCTATTCAGATACTCCCGGTCTGGGCGGCACCTTCACCTATTGCACGCTGGGCGAGCCGGTCGAACTGGACAAGGTTCTGACCGGCGACACGCTGCCGCCCTATGCCGGGCTGGGCGCGGCGCTGTACCACATGGCGACCAACCGGGCGCTCGACCCGGCGGCCGTGCGGGAGGGGGACTTCTATCTCGGCGCGACCGAGGGCCAGCATGTCTGGCTGATCTACAAGCCCGATCTGGAATGGCTGAAATCCGCCGACGCCGCGCTGACCCTGTCCCGCGCGCAGGCGATCGCCGCGACCGATCCCGGCCGGCGCCATCTGGTGCTGGCCCCGGCGCGCTATGTCAGCCAGAAGATGCTGGCCGAGCGGAACCTGCCGGTCGAGTTCGTGCCGCTGCCCTTCGCGCTCTACCGCCTCGACCGGAGCTGACGGGGCATGTTCCGCCCGCTCGACTATCAGGACCGGGTGCTGACGACGCTCGAAGCCTATCTGGACGCGCTGAAGCAGAAGAAGGTCCGCGCCGACCGGATCGCCCGCCTTGCCGCCGACGACCCCGACCTTGGCATTCCCATTCCCGACTTCGCGGCGGAAGCCTGGGGGGATCTGAAGGCAGCCGGGCGCCTGCCGGCCTCGCGCGCCGCCATTCCCTTCTCGCCGCGGCTGGACGGGTGCGGCCGGGCGGTGCCCAACGCCGTCCTGAAGGTGCCGACCGGCGGCGGCAAGACCTGGCTCGCCGTCTCGGCCGTGTCGCGGATCATGGGCCGCTATCTCGACCGCAACACCGGCTTCGTCCTCTGGATCGTGCCGAACGAGGCGATCTATACGCAGACGCTGAAGCGGCTGAAGGATCGCCAGCACCCCTACCGGCAGGCGCTCGACCGGGCGGCCGCGGGGCGGGTGCGCATCCTGGAGAAGGACGACCCGCTGGCCGCACGCGACGTCGAGGCCAACCTCTGCGTCATGCTGCTGATGCTCCAGTCGTCGAACCGGCAGAATCAGGAAACGCTGAAGATGTTCCGGGACCGCGGCGACGTGCAGGGCTTCTTCCCGCCGGAGGGGGAGCAGCAGGCGCACCAAGCGGCGCTGGCGCGGACGCCGAACCTCGACGCCTATACCGACATGTTCCCGATGGTGAAGGATTCGCTGGGGAACGCGCTGCGCCTGATCCGGCCGGTGGTGGTGCTGGACGAGGGGCACCGGGCGATATCCGACCTCGCCTTCTCCACCCTCTACGGCTTCAACCCCTGCTTCGTGCTGGAGTTGACGGCAACGCCGCAGGACGTGCAGCCGCGCGGCGGCCGGACGCCGAAGCCGGGGCGCTATGCGAACATCCTGGTCGAGGTGACGGGGCGGGAGCTGGACCGCGAGGGCATGGTCAAGATGCCCCTCAACCTCGACCCGCGGCAGGGCAACGACTGGAAGGCGACGCTGGATGCAGCCTTGGATCGGCTGCGCCGGCTCGACGCCGATGCCGAGAAGCTGCGGGCGGAGACGAACCGCTACATCCGCCCGATTCTGCTGATCCAGGTCGAACGGACGGGCGCCGACCAGCGGGAAAGCGGCCTCATCCATTCCGAGGACGTGAAGGACTGGCTGCTGACGGTGGGCTTCGACGCGGCCGAGATCGCGATCAAGACCGCCGGGCAGAACGACCTCAACGCCCCGGAAAACCAGGACCTGCTGGCGCCGACCAACCGCGTGCGCGCCATCATCACCAAGCAGGCGCTCCAGGAAGGCTGGGACTGCCCATTCGCCTATGTCCTATGCGCCCTGGCCGCCAGCTCGAACCTGAAGGCGATGACGCAATTGGTCGGGCGCATCCTGCGCCAGCCGGACGCGATGAAGACCGGCATCGACGCGCTGGACGAATGCCACGTCATCACGCACCACGCCGGCACCGGCGAGGTGGTGCGGGCGATCAAGGACGGGCTGGAGCAGGACGGGCTGGGCGACTTCGTGCTGCGGGTCGAACAGTCGGACGGGGCCGGCGCGGCGGCGGTGGCGCGGCGGATCGCACGGCGGCCGGAGTTCGCGAAGGCGGACATCTACCTGCCGCAGGTGCTGCGGGTGGAGGGGCGCGACGTCCGCCCGCTCGACTACGAGACCGACATCCTGGCCGCGATCGACTGGTGCGGCTTCGACCCGGCGGACGTGGTCGCGGCGGTGCCGGAGAATGCGCAGGCGGCCGAAAGCCAGCTTCAGCGCATCCGCCTCGCCGAGGACGGGGAGGGACTGTTCGTCAGCGAGGCCGCGGCGCCGAGCGGCGAGGCGCTGGCCTTCGACCCCGCCCATGCGGTGCGCATGATTTCCGATATCGTCCTCAACCC
>JAYSFH010000499.1:0-3425 GCA_041913405.1 Dongia sp.
GCGCGCTCGCGATCGAGCCTTCGGTGCTGCTGCTGGATGAGCCCTTCGGCGCCTTGGACGCCAAGGTGCGCAAGGAGCTGCGCCGCTGGCTCCGCCGCCTGCATGACGAGATGAACCTGACCAGCGTCTTCGTGACCCACGACCAGGAAGAGGCCCTGGAGCTCGCCGACCGCGTCGCGGTGATGAGCGAGGGCAAAATCGAGCAGGTCGGCACGCCGGACGACGTCTATCACCGCCCGGAGACCGCCTTCGTCTATGAGTTCATGGGCAATGTGAACCGCTTCGACTGCCGCATCCAGGACGGCCAGGCCCGTGTCGGCCCGCTGGTCGTGGCCGCTCCGGAATTCCCGTCAGCCCGCGATCTTCCCGGCCTGGCCTACGTCCGCCCGCACGACATCACCTTGCGCGCGCCCGACGAGCCGGGCTTGCCGGCGATCATCCGCCACGTCTTCACCGCCGGCCCCGGCATCCGCGTGGAACTGCAGCGCCGAGACACCAAGACGCAGATTGAAGCGGATCTCCCGCACGACACCGCACGCCAGCTGCTTCTGACCCCGGGCACCGAGGTGTCGCTGACATTCAGCGGCGCGCGGGTGTTTGCGGCTGGATGAGTTATTGAATCGTCATCGCCGGGCTTGACCCGGCGATCTCGTGCCCAGCGAACTCGGATAGAGATGCGCGGGTCAAGCCCGTGCATGACGACTTTTGCTTAGGCCGCGGCCGTCGCCTTCTCGCCGGTGAACAGCGCCGCGATCTGCGCTTCCGCTCCTGCAAGCGCTTCGGCGCGGCTCTCTGGACCCATGTTGAGGCCGGCCGCGCGCACCACGGTGATGTCCTTCACGCCGACGAAGTTCAGCACAGTCTTCAGATGCCCGATATGCGCGGCATCGACCGGCGTGCCCTCGTACTTGCCGCCGGAGGTCGCGACGATCACCACCTTCTTGTCGCCGGCCAGGCCGACCGGGCCCTCCGCGGAATATTTGAAGGTCTTGCCGGCAACCATGATGCGGTCGATCCAGGCCTTGAGGCCGGAGGGAATGGCGAAGTTGTAGAGCGGTGCGCCGATGATCAGCGCGTCCGCCGCCAGGAATTCCTCGATCAGCGCATCCGAGAGCTTCAGCTCCGAGCTCTGCTGCGCCGAGCGCTTCTCCTCCGGCACGGCACCGATCGCGAAATAATCCGGCGAAAGATGCTGCGGCGCCTGCGCGCCGAGATCGCGGTAGCGGGTCACGGCATTGGGCTCGGCCGCGCGCCAGGCCTCAACCACATGGCGGGTCAGTGCCCGCGAGGCCGAGCTCTCGCCGAGCACGCTCGAATCCAGATGCAGAATCTTCATGGGTCATCTCCCCTTCAGGGTCCAGAGGCGGCCATCCGCCATGACTTGGAGATAGCCTCGGGAGGGGCTTAGAATTAGCCGGCGGGATCGGAACACATTGTTCCATCCATGGGACAATCCCTCGGGAACTTCAGCAAATGCGCGACCTCAACGAGCTCTATTTCTTCGCCAAGGTGGTGGAGCATGGCGGCTTTTCCGCCGCGGCGGGGGCGCTCCGGATCCCGAAATCTCGCCTCTCCCGCCACATCGCGCAGCTCGAGGCTCGGCTCGGCATGCGGCTGCTCAACCGCACCACTCGCAGCGTCAGCCTGACCGAGGCCGGGCGGATGTATTACCAGCATTGCCGCGACCTGCTGGTTTCCGCCGACGCCGCCGAGGACGCGGCGGAGAGTCTGAAGAGCGAACCCAGCGGCCTGCTCAAGGTGGCAGCCCCGCTCGGCATTGCCGACCGCGACCTCTCCCCGATCATCCCGGGCTTTCTCGCCAAGTATCCGAAGATCCGCCTGAACCTGGTCGTCACCAGCCGTCGCGTCGATCTCGCCGAGGACGGCTTCGACCTGGCCTTGCGCGTGCGCATGCCGGGCGACGAGGACCCGCATCTGGTGACGCGCCGCTTCGGCGTCGCCGATGCCAGCCTGGTGGCCACGCCGCGTTTCCTGAAGCGCCATCCGAAACCGAAACAGCCGAGCGATCTCGAGGCCCTGCCGATCGTCGGCATGGCCAACGCCGATGGGCTGGTGCGCTGGCGGCTGGAGAACCAGAGCGGAGAGACGCAGAATCTCATTCTGACGCCGCGCCTCGCCGCCGACCATTTCGCCGTGCTGCGCGACGCCGTGCTCAACCACATCGGCCTCTCCTTCCTGCCCGAACTCTATTGCCGGGACGAGATCAAGACCGGCTGCTTCACGCCGGTGCTGCCGGAATGGAGCAAACCTTCCGCCACGGTGCAGGCGGTGTATCTCAGTCACCGCGGCATGCTGCCTTCGCTGCGCGCCTTCATCGATTACCTGGCGAAGCACATGCGTTCGGAGAAGAAGGACAATGCGCCCATCGCAGCGACCGCCGTGTTGCAGCCGGTCGCGGATTAACGCAGCGCGATCAACATCCTCTGCCGCAAACCATCACCAACCCTCCCGCTGGCTGCACCCCCACCCCGCGTCTTCCGCAACCCTGCCGACTCGGGAAAGCGCGTAGTCTCGGCCCCTCGCGTCGTAGAACGATTTCCATCGCAGCTTCCGCCTGGTTGCTGCGCATGAGACTTTGCCCGCACCGGACATTTTAGAAATAGGCCGATGGCCGTATTCCGCTTCTTCGAAGACCTGTTGCAGCCGACCAAGCTGCCGCCCGACGCCACCCCGCCGAACACGCTCGGCGCCTTCTATTGGCATTTCGCCAGGCAGGCGAAGGGGCTGGTCGTTGCGCTGTTCATCGTCGGCTTCATGGTCGCGGCATTGGACACCACGATCCCGGTCTTCATCGGCCGGCTGGTGAAACTGATTTCCACCGTGTCGCCGACGGAGATGCTGCGCGACCACTGGCATCAACTGATCCTGATGGCCTGCGTGCTGCTGATCGCCCGTCCAGCGGTGCTGCTGCTTCAGAATCTCCTGACCAACCAAGCGATCGCGCCGGGCCTCACCAATGTGATCCGCTGGCAGAGTCACTGGCATGTGGTGCGCCAGAGCTGGACCTTCTTCCAGAACGATTTCGCCGGCCGGATCGCCAACCGCGTGATGCAGACCGGCCCAGCCTTGCGCGAGAGCGTCGTCGCCGGCACCAACGCGGTCTGGTACATCTTCGTCTATGGCGGCAGCGCGATCTTCCTCACCGCCTCCAACGACCTTCGCCTCGCCATCCCGATGGCCTGCTGGTTCGTGGCCTATGCCTGCATGCTGCGCTATTTCGTGCCGCGCCTGCGCGAACGCTCGCGCGAGATGTCGGAGGTGCGCTCGGCGCTGACCGGCCGCATCGTCGACAGCTACACCAACATCCTCACCGTGAAGCTGTTCGCCCGCCCGCGCGACGAGGACGCCTTCGTGCAGGCGGCGGTGGACGAGCATACCGACGCCTTCCACCGCCAGCAGCGCAT
>JAYSFH010000500.1:0-3425 GCA_041913405.1 Dongia sp.
AGGCCGCTCAGGGACATGATGCCCGCGCCGGTCATCATGCCGAGCGCACCGCCCAGTGCCGAGGCCGCACCGGCGATCGATCCGTGATGCTCGAGCGAGAGCACGCCGGCGGTCGGCAGGACCAGACCCAGGAATCCGTAGCCCATGAAGAGTCCGACGATCATCACCGGGAGGCTGTCGAAGCCGGACAGCATGACCGCCGCCAGGATCGTCATCACCGCCGCCATGCCCGCGACCGCGCTGCGGACCACCGGCGCCAGGCCGAAGCGCTTGGTCAGGGTGCCGGTGAGCTGGCTGAAGCCGAAGAAGGATGCGGCATTCAGGGAGAAGCAGAGGCTGAAGCCCCATTCCGAGAGCCCGTATTGCTGTTTCAAGACGAAGGGCGAATTGCCGAGATAAACGAAGAAGGCCGAGAGGCCGAAAGCGCCGACCATCGAGAGCCCGACGAAGCTCCTGTCCTTCAGGAGCAGGCCGTAAGCGCGGAAAGCGCCGCGCCAGCTGCTGCCGCGCCGGGCCTCGTGCGGCCGCGTCTCTTCGAGCGCGAAGACGGCGAGCAGGATCGCGATCACCGCCGCCACGGTCAGCGCCCAGAACACGCCGCGCCAGCCGATGACGGCGATGACGCCGCTGCCAAACAGCGGCGCCATGATCGGAGAGACGCTCATCACCAGCAGCAGGAGCGACATGAGGCGCGTCGCCTCATGTCCGGTGTGGAGATCGCGCACGATCGCCCGCGGCACCACCATGCCGGCGCAGGAGCCGAAGGCCTGGACGATACGGAAGGCGATCAGGGTCTCGATGTCGGGGGCGAGCGCGCAGCCGACGCTGCCGATCGCAAACAGCACCAAGCCGGCATAGATCGGCAGCTTGCGGCCGAAGATGTCCGCGATCGGACCGTAGAACAGCTGGCAGACGCCGAACACGATGAAGAACGACAGGAGGCTGGCTTGGACACCCGCCGTGCTCGCGTTCAGGCTGGCGCCGATCGTGGGCAGCGCCGGCAGATACATATCGACGGCGAAGGGACCGACCGCGGTGATGAGACCCAGCACCACGGCCATGCGCAGATAATGATTCATGATTGGGCCGTGGCGGTCTGGTGCTCGGGTGATCTGGTCTACTGTGCGGCGGCGGCGCGGTCGAGCGTCGGGTAGTCGGTATAGCCCTCGGCTCCCTGGGTGTAAAACGTTTCCGGGTTCGGCGGGTTCAACGGCGCGTTGGCCTTCAACCGCGCCACCAGGTCCGGGTTGGCGAGGAAGGTGCGGCCGAAAGCGATCGCATCGGCGCGGCCCGAGGCGAGCGCCGCGCTCGCATCCTCGAGGTGATAGTCGGAATTGATGATCAGCGTGCCGCGATAGGCCTTGCGGATCTGCGGCACCAGATCACGGGTGCCGGGGCGGAAGGTGCTCTCCGGCCGCGAGGCCCGCATCTCCAGGAAGGCGAGATCGAAATCGTTGAGCGCGTTGACCGCAGCGAGGAACAGCGCCTCGGAATTGGAGTCGCCGCAGCCCTGCGGATCGTCGTTGGGCGAGAGCCGCACCGCCGTGCGATCGGCGCCGGCCACCTCGACCAGGGCCTGGGTTGCTTCCCGCAGCAGGCGGATGCGGTTTCCGATCGGACCGCCATAGGCATCGGTCCGCTGGTTGGTGCCGTCGCGCAGGAACTGGTCGATCAGGTAGCCGTTGGCGGCATGGAGCTGGACGCCGTCGAAGCCGGCGGCGAGCGCATTCCGCGCCGCCTTGCGATAGTCCTCGATCACACCGGGAATCTCGTCGAGCGCGAGCGGCCGTGCCTCGTCATAGGGCCGCTTGCCGTCGTAGGTGCGCGCCTCTCCCGGCGCCGTGGTCGCCGAGGCCGAGACCGGCTTCGCGCCGCCGAGAAAGCTCGAATGCACGATCCGGCCCATATGCCAGAGCTGCGCATAGATCCGGCCACCCGCTTGGTGCACGGCAGCGACCACCGGCTTCCAGCCCTCGACCTGCGCTTCGGTCCAGAGGCCGGGCGCATAGGCCCAGCCGAGACCCTGGCGGCTGATGCCGGTCGCTTCGGAGATGATCAGGCCGGCGCCCGCGCGCTGCGCGTAATATTCGCCCATGATCGGCGTAGGGACATGATCGCGGGTGCCGCGGCCACGGGTCAGCGGCGCCATCAAGACACGGTTGGGCGCATGAATG
Organism: Dongia sp.; assembly: GCA_041913405.1. GTDB lineage: Bacteria > Pseudomonadota > Alphaproteobacteria > Dongiales > Dongiaceae > Dongia. The sequence continues at coordinate 2,175 of JAYSFH010000500.1, forward strand.
GCCCCAAGCGCAATCGGGTCAAACAAGGTCGGCATATGCGGGGGTCCTGTGATCAAGGGGAGAGATTGATCGCTATCTTGATCGTGCCGCTCGGATATTCAAGAGGGACGAGATCTTCTCTCGCCGAGACCAACCCGCCTACGAGTACGGTTTTGCGTCACGGCGCGGCATAGACCGCCCGGATGCCCTCGACCTGATCGGCGCAGCGGTCGAGCGCGTCCTGCATGCGTGCGGTGAGGCCGAGGAGATCGACGTCGGTTTCGATCTCTGCCGGGGTCCAACTCGGCTTGGCGCAGGGTGCGAGCAGCGCATCCGGGAGATCGCGATAGACAGTCACGATCTCGACCGGCGGCGGAAGCGGCAGCGGTCGGTAGACGTCACTGCTGCAAGCTTGGCAGAGCGTCGCGCACGATAGGACCAAGCAGGCGAACGTCGTCCGGCCTCGCATGGGCGGCCTCCTTCAGGTGAGAGATCCTCGCTTCGAGCGCGGCAATCCGCTGCGCCGCCTGATCGGCATGGGCAGCGGCGATGGCGCGCGCCGCCTGGCCGTCGCTTTCCAGGCGACGCAAGCTCTGTGCCTGGCGCTCGATCACGCCCGCGCGCTCCGCGGCGGCACCCTGCCAGCGCGCGGCATCGGCGGCGGCGAGGTCGCGCTGTTGCGTGAGGCTGGCGATCGCCGCTTCCTTCGCGTCGAGGCGCGACCAGAGAACGGCCGTGGTCGCGCCGAGCAGGACGATCGCCAGTGCCATGCCGAGGAAGACATAGAGCCTGATGCTGGAGAGGCCGAACATCATTCCGCCTCCATCATGCCGCGCCAGCGCGCGATGCGACGCACATAGTCGGTGGTTTGGCGCGCATTCGCCGGTCCGCTCACGGCAGCGAGGCAAGGTGCAATCGCCGGCCAGAGCCTGGCATTGGCGCAAAGTTCCTGCGCCTTGAGGATCGTGCCGGCGCCGGCATTGTAGCTGGCGAGGCCGAGGTCGTAGGCCTGCTTCGGCGTACGATCGCGGCCGGACCAGCTCCGCGCCATGCGCGCCTGGTACCAGACGCCGCCGAAGATGTTGTGCGGCGCCGAGTGCGGGGAGATGCCGCGCCAGCCCATCGCACGCTGGATCTCTCCCCAGGTGCCCGGCATCACCTGCATGATGCCGCGCGCGCCGACCGCCGAGACGGCGGCGGGATCAAGCCCACTTTCCTGCACGCCTTGCGCCTTGGTCCAGCGCCAGTCCGGGCCGTCCGGAAGCCAGCGTG
>JAYSFH010000501.1:0-3418 GCA_041913405.1 Dongia sp.
CTGGTCGGGTTGTTCCGCTACCACCAGGAATCCTCGTCGATGCGGCTCATCCCGGGACGCGACGGGCTGATCCGCCTGGAATACCGGGTCGAGGCGCCGGAGATCCTGGAGCGGCGGCAGGACGCCGAGCTTTCGCTCGGCATGTTCCTGAACGTGATCCGCGAATGCTGCGGCCCGCACTGGTCGCCGGAGGAAGTCTATTTCGAGCACCCGCGCCCGCAGCTCTGGCAGGAGCACGAGGCGGCTTTCTATTTCAGCCAGCCGACCAACGCCCTCGCCTTCCGCCGCGACGTGCTGGAGAAACCGATGCCGGCGCGCGACCTCAAATTGCTGGCGACCATGCAGGCCAGCCTGCAGGCGCTGGGATTGCAGGGCGGCGAAGGCGGCCTCTTCGACCGCATCCGCACCGCGATCCGCATGCGCCTGCCGAACGGCGCACCGACTCTGGACCAGATCGCGGCGGAGCTCCGGGTCTCCGCACCTTCCGTGCAGCGCAGCCTCGCCGAGCAGGGCCTCACCTACAAGGACGCGGTCGAGACCATGCGGCAGAACCTCGCCCGGATGTATCTGGAACAGCGCCAGCTGCCGTTGACCGAGGTGGCGCTGCTGCTCGGCTATTCCGAGCTTTCGGCCTTCACCCGCGCCTTCACGCGGTGGAGCGGCGTCTCCCCGCGCACCTACCGGCAAGGCCTCGTGCGTCATTGAAAGCGGCGCGCAACAATCTTGTGCCCCGAGCCAGGAATTTCCTACGGAAGTCATAGGCTTAGGGGTCGATTGACTTAGCTCACACAATGATGTACGGTCTTGGCGACCTGAGGAGTAGCGAGAGCCAAAAGGTCCAGAGCGCCCTATTCTGGGAGCGCCAATCCAATCAAATCAGCGGACATTCTTCATGCAAGCAGTGGTGTGTCGCCAGCCCGGCGAAATCGCGATCGAGGACCGGCCGGAGCCCGCGCGCGGCGAAGGCGAGGTGCTGGTCGGCGTGCAGCGGATCGGCATTTGCGGCACCGACTTCCACATCTACGAAGGCAAGCACCCCTACCTGCAATACCCGCGCATCGTCGGGCATGAGTTCTCGGGCGCCGTCATCGAGGCGCCGGAAGGCAGCGCGCTGAAAGCAGGGCAGACGGTGGTGATCAATCCTTACGTCGCCTGCGGCAAATGCATCGCCTGCCGCAACGGCAAGCCGAATTGCTGCATGCAGATCGGCGTGCTCGGCGTGCACCGCGACGGCGCGATGTGCGAGCGGATCAGCGTCCCCGCGCGCAACGTCTATCCGGCCGGAAGGCTCACCGTCGACCAGGGCGCCGCTTGCGAGTTCCTGGCGATCGGCGCCCATGCGGTGGCGCGATCGGAGATCATCGAAGGCAAGCGGGCTTTGGTGATCGGCGCCGGGCCCATCGGCCTCGGCGTGGCGCTGTTCGCCAAGCTGGCCGGCGGCGACGTCACGATCATGGACCGCGACACCGAGCGCCTCAGTTTCGCGGTCGAGAACGGGATCGCCGCGCGTTCGATCGCGGCCGACGACAAGGTCGTCGAAGCCGTCGCTGCTGCGACCAACAGCGAAGGCTATGACGTCGTCTTCGACGCGACCGGCAACAAGGCCTCGATGGAAGGTGCCTTCCGCCATGTCGCCCATGGCGGCACCCTGGTGCTGGTCAGCATCGTGACGGAGACCATCACCTTCTCCGACCCGGAGTTCCACAAGCGCGAGATGACGGTGAAGGGCAGCCGCAACGCCACCCGTGCCGATTTCGAGCGCGTCATCACCGCGATCGAGAGCGGCCATGTGCCGCTGGACAAGCTGATCAGCCACCGCACCAGTCTCGCCGGCGCGATCACCGACCTGCCGCGCTGGGTCCGCGAGAAACGCGGGCTGGTCAAGGCGCTGGTGGAGATCGGCTGATCTGATTTGTGATGGTTTTGGGCCGGTCGGCTCACTTTTGATCGTGATTCGACGCGAACTCTTCCGGCTCTAATCCTGCCGGTTGGACGAGGCGCGCATTAAGGTCTCCTTCGCCGAAGCCAGATGCGCGCGGCAGGCGAGTTCCACGATCGATGTGTTGCGGCCGAGCAGCGCGTCGATATAGGTCAGGTGCTCGCGGATCGCGACCTCGTTGCGCTGGCGCTCGTCGCGTTTGTTCCACTGGTAGTGATAGTGGAAGATCAGCGTGATGATGTCGAAGAAATCCTCGATGAAGCGGTTGGGTGCGGCCGAATTGATCAGCCGGTGCAGCCGGCTGTCGAGATCGGAGAAGTCGTGAAAGCGCAGGTCGACTTCCTGCTGCAGGGCGACATGCTCTTCGCGCAGCGCCTTAAGCCGCTGCCAGAGCGGTGAGCTGTCCGGCAGCGCCGCGAAGGCCATCGCCGAGCGCAGCTCGAACATCTCGCGGATCTCGAACAGCTCGAGCGCGAAGCTCGGCGTGAAGCCTTTGAACACCCAGCCGGCATTCGGCCGCTTCTCGATCAGGCCGAAGCGTTCGAAGCGATTGAGGAACTCGCGGATGCCCGTGGTCGCGACGCCGAAGCGGCGCGCGAGATCGAGCTCATTGATGCTGCTGCCCGGCCGCGTGTTGTCCCGCAGCAGCCATTCCATGAAGCGGCGCTCGACCTGCTCCGACATGGTCACGGTTTCTTCCGCGGGAAAGCGCTGGACCACGGCCGCCGCACGCACCGAGCGCTCGCGGCCGCTGCCGCCGATGGTGCCCTGCTCGCCCAGCACCGAGAGGATCTTGCGCACCGTCGTGCGGCTCACGCGAAGCTGCGCGCCGAGCTGATTTTCCGAAGGCAGCACGGCGCCTTCGCCGAGGTTGGACACCAGATCGAGTGCCTCGTTGAACGCCCGCTTGAACACTGCATCGGTCTTCATTTCTAAGCCCCAAGCTCACCAAAGTGATTATTAATCCATAAAAAACAAATTGACCAGCGCCGACGTCTGCTTTTTGTCTATAAGAAACAAGATCAGGGGTAGGCATGGTGGACGTGGCGAGAGAACAGCCGGAGGCCGGCGTCGGCGATCCGGCGCCGCGCGGCACCGCCCTGATCGCACTTGGCCTCAGACTGCTCGGCATCGGACCGCTGCTGATCCTGGTGGCGCTGGTGGCAGTGATCGGGCTGCTGACCCCGGATTTCCTGAAGCCCGGGAACATCGGCAACATCGTCGCGCAGACCGCGGTCATCGCGACCGTCGCGATGGGCCAGCACCTGGTCATCCTCACCCGCGGCATCGATCTCTCGGTCGGCGCCAATCTGGCGCTGGCGACGGTGATCGGCGGCCTGGTGTTCCGGCAAACCGATTCCGCCGCGCTGGTGATGCTGGCGATGCTGCTGTCCGGCGCCGCGGTCGGCGCGGTCAACGGCATGGCTTATGTGTTCGGCCGGCTGCCGCATCCCTTCATCATCACGCTGGCGACCCTGA
>JAYSFH010000502.1:0-3417 GCA_041913405.1 Dongia sp.
GACGCCTATTTCTCGACCATTTCGCCGGTCTGGTTCCAGCGCGAGCATCTCCCCCCTTACGAGCGGCTGCGCGACGGCGTCAAGTCCACCACCTTCGGCGGCGACTGCTACCAATACGCCATGGTGGCGATGGGCTTCATCGACCTGGTGGTCGAGCGCGGGCTCGGAATCTACGATTATCTCGCTCTCGTTCCCGTGATCGAGGGCGCCGGCGGCTGGATCACCGATTGGCAGGGCCGTCCCCTCACGATGCAATCCGAAGGCGCGGTGGTCGCGGCCGGCGACCGGCGCATCCTGGACCAGGCGGTCGCAACGCTCGCCGCCTGATCGGCGTGTTCCCCGTTACATTCCTGGATTTCCTTGCGGACGAAACCTCCGCTAGGATGGCGGAAAGCCGCCAAAAACAAGCGGCCTCACGGCAAGGGAAATCGGCATGACGCGCTCGACGCTGGGCCTCGCTTTCGCAACCCTCATCGCGTGGAGCGCCGCCCTTGTCCTGCCGGCCGCCTTTTCACAGGCCTGGGCTCAAGATCCGAACGTCCAGCCGAAGCCCGGCATCGCCATGCACGGCGAGCCGAAATACGGACCAGATTTCACCCATCTCGACTACGCGAATCCGGACGCGCCCAAGGGCGGCAGCGTGGTCTATGCGGCGGTCGGCAGCTTCGACAGCTTCAATCCCTACACGATCCAGGGCACGCCCGGACCCGGCGCCAGCTACGAGACGCTGCTGACCAGCACGCTCGACGAAGCCTTCAGCGAATACGGCCTGCTCGCCGAAACCATGGAGGTGCCGGAGGACCGCTCCTGGGTGATCTTCAACCTCCGCAAGGAGGCGCGCTTCCACGATGGCAAGCCGGTCACCGCCGACGACGTGGTGTTCTCCTTCAACCTGCTGAAGGAGAAGGGCCCGCCCTTCTACCAGAGCTACTACAGCAGCGTCGCCAAGGCGGAGAAGCTCGGCGACCTCAAGGTGAAATTCAGCTTCGCCGCCGGCGACAACCGCGAGCTGCCCTTGATCATCGGCCAGATGCCGGTGCTGCCGCAGCACCTCTGGAAGGACCGCGACATCACCCAACCGACGCTCGACATCCCGGATGGCAGCGGACCCTACAAGATCGCCAAGTATCAGGCCGGCCGTTCCATCACGCTGGAGCGGGTGAAGGATTATTGGGGCGAGAATCTGCCGATCAACAAGGGCCAGAACAACTTCGACACCATTCGCTACGACTACTACCGCGACAGCGGCGTGGCGCTGGAGGCGTTCAAGAGCGGTGCCTTCGATCTGCGGCTTGAGAACAGCGCCAAGAACTGGGCGACCGCCTATGACATTCCGGCGGTGAAGGATGGGCGTATCGTCAAGGAAGTGCTGCCGACCAAGAGCCGCAACCTGATGCAGGGCTATCTCTTCAACCTGCGCCGGCCGATTTTCCAGGACCGAAAGGTACGCGAGGCGCTGCAATACGCCTTCGACTTCGAATGGAGCAACAAGACGCTGTTCTTCGGCCAGTACCAGCGGATCCGCAGCTACTATGGCCCTTCCGAGCTCGGCGCGACCGGCCTGCCCTCGCCGGAGGAACTGAAGATCCTGGAGCCGTTCAAGGGCAAGATTCCCGACGAGGTATTCACCACGGAATACAACCCGCCGAAGACCGACGGCTCGGGCGACGCGCGGGCAAACCTCGAGATCGCCAGCAAGATCCTCGACGAGGCCGGCTGGAAGGTCGAGAACGGCGTCCGCGTCAAGGACGGCATGAAGCTCGATTTCGAGATCCTGCTCGATTCCGAGACCTTCGAGCGGATCACGCAGCCCTTCATCCAGAACCTGGCCCAGATCGGCGTGCAGGCGCACATGCGCACGGTCGACCCCGCGCAGTATCAGAAGCGCATGGACCAGTTCGACTACGACATGACCGTGAATCTGGTTGCGCAGTCGCTGTCGCCCGGCAACGAGCAGCGCGACCAATGGGGCTCGAAGAGCGCGGACACGCAAGGCGGCCAGAATCTCGGCGGCATCAAGGATCCGGTGGTCGACGCTCTGGTCGAGAAGATCATCGCGGCTAAGGATCGCGACGATCTCATCTATACGACGCGCGCGCTCGATCGCGTTCTGCAGTGGGGCTTCTATTTCATCCCGCACTGGAACTCGAACACCAACCGGCTGGCCTACTGGAACAAGTTCGCGCATCCGAGCACCAATCCGGAATACGGGCTGACCTTCGACACTTGGTGGATCGATCCGCAGAAGGAAGCGGCGCTGAAGCAGAAGGTCGCCGCGACACCTGCCGAACCGGCGGCGCCGGCCGGAGATCAGCAGGCCGCCGCGCCGAGCCCGGCACCCGCACCCGCTCCCGCACCGGCCGCAACGCCGGCGCCCGCCGCCACGGCGCCGGCCGATCGCGGCAGCACGCCGATCCCCTATATCATCGGGGGCATCGTGCTCGCGGTGCTGGCCTTCGCCCTCGGGCGGCGCGGGCGCAAGTCCTGATGGGCAAAGCAGCGGACCGCGCCTGACATCATGCTCGCCTATATCATCCGACGCCTGCTGCTGATGATCCCGACCTTGTTCGGGATCATGGTGATCAACTTCCTGATCATCCAGGCCGCACCCGGCGGGCCGGTCGAGCAGATGATCCAGAAAATCAAGGGGACCGGCGTCTCCGCCACCGACCGGATCACCGGGAGCGGCAACGAAAATCTCTCGGCCCGCACCGAATCGACGCAGAGCGCCAGCGGCACCAGCGCCCAGATTTATCGCGGCGCCCAGGGCATCGACCCGCAGACCATCAAGCGGATCGAGAAGCTCTACGGCTTCGACAAGCCGCTGCCCGAGCGGTTCGTGATGATGATGGGCAATTTCATCCGCTTCGATTTCGGCAATAGCTACACCAGCGGCCGGCCGGTGGTGGATCTCATCATCGAGAAGCTGCCGGTCTCGATCTCGATCGGCCTCTGGACCACCCTGCTCACCTACCTGGTCTGCATCCCGCTCGGCATCGCCAAGGCGGTGCGCGACGGCACGCCGTTCGACGTGACCACCAGCAGCATCATCATCGCCGGCACGGCGATCCCGGGCTTCCTGTTCGCCATCCTGCTGGTCGTGGTCTTCGCCGGCAGCCAGTATTTCCACTGGTTTCCGCTGCGCGGCCTGGTCTCGGAGGACTGGGACCAGCTCTCCTTCTGGGGGAAGATCGGCGACTACCTCTGGCACATGGCGCTGCCGCTGACCGCGCTCACCGTCGGCAGCTTCGCGACCCTGACCATGCTGACCAAGAACTCGTTCCTGGAGCAGATCCACCAGCAATATGTCGTGACGGCGCGGGCCAAGGGGCTGAAGGAGAACCGCATCCTCTACGGCCATGTCTTCCGCAACGCCATGCTGGTGGTGATCTCCGGCATCCCGGCCGCCTTCATCGG
>JAYSFH010000503.1:0-3406 GCA_041913405.1 Dongia sp.
CGCTGCCGAAATAGGCGACGCCCAGCATGCCCGAGGTGCCGGCGCAGAAGGCCGAGATCACCATCACCGCGCCCAGGATCAGCTTCACGTTGACGCCGGAAAATTCCGCCGCCTCGCGGTTGCCGCCGACCATGTAGACGTAGCGGCCGAACCGCGTATAGGTCAGCACCAGGTGCCCGACCGCGAGAAACACGGCCAGCACGATCACGATCCAGGGCACGCCGCCGATCGATTCGGTGCCGAGATAGGAGACCTGCGCCGGCACGGCGTAGAGGATCTGGCCGCGCACCAGCAGGGCGCAGATTCCGGCCGCGATCTGCATCATGGCCAAGGTCATGATGAAGGAGGGGATGCCGATCTTGGTCATGCCTATGGCGTTGATGAAGCCCAGGATCAGGCAGCCGATCATCGCCAGCACGATCGCCATCCCGCCGGAGAGCGGCACGTTGGCGACGTTCACATAGGATTCCTGGGCGGTGAAATAGGCGACCGCGATGCCGGTCGCATTGGCCACCGCCGCGAAGGAGAGGTCGATCTCGGCGCAGAGGATCACGAAGGTCAGGCCCACCGCCATGATTCCGGCGATCGAGATGTTGGTGAGGATATTGCCGAGGTTGTCGATCGTGAAGAAGGACGGGCTGGCGAAGCTGAAGAACACGACCAGCGCAATCAAGGTCACGAAGGGCGCGATGTTGCGCATCTGCGCGCGCAGGAAATTCTTCATCTTAAGGCTGCCGCTCGATGCGGTGGTGGTGGCGTTCATCTTCTGGCTATCCCCTATGCGGCCTCGAGCAGCCGGTCCTTGCTGATGGTTTGGCTGGCGAATTCCTTGACGATCCGCCCTTTCTTCATGACGACGATGCGGTCGGCCAGCGACAGCACGGTCTCCGGCTCGGCCGAGACCACCACCACCGCCATGCCCTGGTCGCGCAGGCCGCGGACGATCTTTACCACGTCGTCCTTGGCGCCGACATCCATGCCGCGCGTCGGCTCGGAAAGCACCAGCACCTTGGTCGGATAGGCCAGCCACTTCGCCAGCGCCACCTTCTGCTGGTTGCCGCCGGACAGGCCGCCCAGCAGCGTCTTCACGTTGGGCGGCCGGATGTTGAGTGCCTTGGCCTGTTTGTCGGCGATGCTGCGCTCCACCGCGGGCTTCAGCCAGAGCCGGGAGATCCGCCCCAATGAGCTGATCGACACGTTCTTGTAGACCGGCTCGTGATAGAACAGCATCGAGCGCCGGCTCTCCGGCACGAAGGCGATCCCGGCCTTGCGCGCCTGCGCCGTGTTCTTGAAGCGGATCGGCTTGCCCTCGATCGTGAGGCCGCCGGCCTCGGGCTTGAGCTTGCCGAACAAGGCGCGCGCCAGCTCCAGCTGGCCGCAGCCCATGAAGCCGTAGATCCCCAGCACTTCGCCGGCCCTGACCTCGAGCGAGATGTCGGAGAAGGCGCGGCCGGAGCCCAGGTCCCGCGTGGCGAGCACCACCGGCGCCTGCGGCTTGCTGTCGAGCGCGATCTCGCCGGTATAGGTCTCCTCCAGGCCCTCATGGCCGCGGCCGATCATCTGCTCGATGACCCAGCTCTTGTTGATCTTCGGCACCGGCTCGGTGGCGACCCGGCGGCCGTTGCGGAAGATGGTGACGGTGTCGGAGATCTCCAGGATGTCGTCGAGGAAATGCGAGATGAAGACGATCGAGCGGCCGCTGGCCTTGACGCCCTGCAGCACCTCGAACAGGCGCCGCACTTCCGGCGGCGACAGCGCCGAGGTCGGCTCGTCGAGAATGATGATCCGGGCGCCGGAATAAAGCACGCGCGCCAGTTCGATCAGCTGCTGCAGGCCGATCGGCAGCGAGCCCATGGTCGCGCGCGGGTCGACGTCGATGCCCAGCATCTCCAGCTGGCGCTTGGCGCCTTCGCGCATCGCCTTCCAGTCCACGACGCCGTTCTTGGTGGGCTGCTTGCCGAGATAGACGTTCTCCGCAACCGAGAGGTCGGGAACGATCGAAAGTTCCTGGTGCACCATGCCGATCCCGGCATGCAGCGCGTCGCGCGCCGAATGGAAATGCACCTGCTTGCCGTCCAGCAGCATCTTGCCGCTGTATTCGGTGTGCACGCCGGCGATGATCTTCATCATGGTCGACTTGCCGGCGCCGTTCTCGCCGACCAGGCCATGGACCTCGCCTTCGCGCAGCTCGAAATCGACATCGCGAAGCGCGGCGACGCCGCCGAATGATTTGGAGATTCCTTCCATCCGCAAGCGGGGCACCGCGGCGGATTCGGAAGTTTGATTCTGGGACTCAGCCTGCATATTCACTCGCCACCCGGACATGAAAGCGGCCGGGAGCGCCCTGATTGGACGCTCCCGGCCCCCTAAGGGTCCTTATCCGCGGACAGTCTAGATCAGGAAGTGATCCTGCATCCACTGCATGCCGGCCGCGTTGTCCTTGGTGACGACGGGGCCGTCGGTGACGATGTTCTTCGGGATGCCGTTGCCGGTCTTCTCGCCGTTCACCGCCGCCACGCCGGCGACAATCGCGCCGCCATGGATCCGGCAGGACGGGTTGCGGACCGTCGCATGCATGCGGCCGTCGGCGACCGCCGCCAGCGCCGGCGGCATCGCGTCGGTGCCGCCGATCTTGATCTCGGTGCGGCCCTTGGCCTTCATGACGTTGTAGGCGGCGAGCGCCATGTCGTCATTGTGGAAGTAAGCCGCGTCGATCTGCGGATACTTGGTGAGATAGGTCTCCCAGAGACGGGCGGCCTTGGTGACGTCCCAATCCGCCGGCTGGTCGTCCAGCACCTCGACGCCCGGATACTGGGCGACGACCTGCTTGAAGCCCGCCGCACGCCCCTGGGCGCCGGTATGACCGAGCGCACCCTGGGTCATGATCACCTTGCCCTTGCCGCCGATCGCCGACATCAGCGACTGCGTCACCGCGGCGCCCATGAAGACGTTGTCCGGCGCGAGCAGGGCATGAACGTCGATCGTGTCCAGCGGCGCGATCAGCGTGTCCATGTCGATCACCGGGATGCCGGCGTCGATCATCTTCTTCACCGGCTGGGTCAAGGTGCCGATGCCGAAGGCCTGGATCGCGACGAAATCCCACTTCTGCGAGGCCATGTTGTCGATCGCGGCGCGCTGCTTCACGGCGTCGAGCTGGCCGTCGAACCAGGTCACTTCCACGTTGTAGAGCTTGCCCCAATATTCCGCGGCCTGCTTGCCCTGGGCGCACCAGGTCGCCTGCAGACCGGCGTTGGAGAACGCAGCCTTCAGCGGCTTCTCGGAACGCCCAGCCGCGACCGCTTGTGCCGCTGCTTCTTTGATTCCGAGGCCGCCGACGAGAGCTGCGGCGCCTCCCAACGACGCGCCGGCCAGGAAGCCACGCCGATTGGTCTTCGGTAGATCCGTC
>JAYSFH010000504.1:0-3404 GCA_041913405.1 Dongia sp.
GAGATCGCCCGATGCCGTGAGATAGGGCGGCCGCCGGTATTCCTGTCCGCAATCGCCAGGAATCCGGCTGGTCTCGTCCAGCGCGGCGTCGATCACGCGCTTGTCCTCGGCGTCGAGGGCGAAGGAGAAGAGCTTCAGGTTGTCTTCGCGATGCTCGCTTTCGCCGATCCTTGCGCCGACGATGATGGCGCCGACCGCCGGCTGTTCCAGCACCCAGCGGGTCGCGACATTGGCGATCGAGACGCCGTGCTTCCGCGCGACCTTGGCAAGCGCCTCGAGGATTCCCTGCAGCACGTTCCAGCCGCCGATCTGGGCGACAAAGCGCGCATACTTCATCTTGCTCCAGTCCGTGATGTCGCCGGTCGCGGGCTCTGGCTTGCCCAGCCACTTTTCGGTCAGCAAGCCGCCGGCGAGCGTGCCATAGGCCAGCAGCTTCACGCCGTTGGCCAAGCAGAAATCGGTCATCTCCTCACCGGCGCGACGGTCGAGCAGCGAGAAGCAGACCTGGTTGGTGGCGATCCGATAGCCCTGCTTGGCCAGCAGGTGCAGGTGGTCGGTGTCGAAATTGGTAAGGCCGATATGGCCGATCCTGCCTTCGGCCTGCAGCTTCTTCAGCTCGCGCATGGCATCGAGATAGGCCGGATGCTCGAACACCCACCAATGCAGCTGCAGCAGATCGATCCGGTCGGTCTTGAGGCGATTCATGCTGCGCTGGACCCCGGCGCGCACCACTTCGGGCGTCATATCGCCCGGCGTCGGACACCATTTGGTGAAGACCGCGGCTGGCTTGTACTTCCCGGCGGCAACACCCTGCTTGAAGCGGCCGGCGATGTCCTCGGCGCTGCCGTAATGATCGGCCATGTCGAAAGTATCGAAGCCCGCCGCCGCATACTCGCCCAGCGCGGCGGCCGCGGCGTCGAGTTCCAACGCCTTGCCACCCCGCTCCATGTCCGCGACCTGCCACAGGCCGGTCACGACACGGCTGATCGTGAGGCCGGGGGCGAGTTCGGTGCGGTCGGGGATGGTCGGCGTGGCCATTGGTATGCTCTTTCAAAAGACAGAAGGGCGCCCTCAGACGGGCGCCCTTCTCACTCCGATGAACCGGACGCTCAGTTGCCCATCTTCGCCTTGATGGCGTCGACATCTGCGGCCGACATCTGGCCGACGGTGGCGACCTCGCCGTTGCTGATCTTCCAGAGGCGGAAGGGGCCGGTGATGTCGCCATACTGGTCGAAGGTGACCGGGCCGATCACACCTTCATACTTGATCGGCTTGCCTTCCTTGATCAGCGCCAGGGCCTTGGCGAACTCTTCCTTGCCGGCATGGATGACGGTGCCCTTGGGATCCAGGACCTTGCGGATCGAATCCTGGATCGCCGAGGATTCCGCCTTGCCGGCCTGGGCGATGGCGAGGCCGACGATGGCGCCGGCGTCATAGCCCTGCACCGCCGCGGGCGCGCCCGGGTCGATGTCGGAGAAGGCCTTGTAGTTGGCGTTGAAATAGTCGGTCGAAGCCGTGGTGTCGGTGCCCGACGAAGTGCCGTAGGCATTCTCGAGATACTTGGCGCCCACCGCCTTGATGAAGTCCTCGCTGTTCATGCCGTCGTTCAGCAGGAACTTCTGCGGGCCGCCCTGGCTCACCCATTGCCGCGCGATGGTGGCGCCATCGACGGGAGTCGCGACCAGGTAGAGCCCGTCCGGCGAGCCTTCCATCGCCTTGGTGACTTCCGGCTGATAGCTCGCCTGCTTGGCGTTGTACGGCGTGTCGGAGACGATCTCGCCGCCCAGCGCCTTATAGGCCTTGGTGAACTCGGCCACCATGTTGGCGCCGAAGTCATCGTTCACATGGATGATCGAGAGCTTCTTCAAACCCTGGTCCAGCGCATACTTCGCCGAGGCGACGCCCTGCAGCGCGTCCGAGGTGATGGTGCGGAAGAAGACGCCGTTGGTCTTGCCGTCGCGCGCCAGCTGCGTGAGCGTCGGCGAGGACGAGGCCGGCGAGACCTGCACCACCTTGGCCGGCGCGGTCACCGAAGTCAGGATCGGGATCGAGACCGAGGAGATGATGCCGCCGATGATCACCGGCACCTTCTTCACCTGGACCAGCTGGGTCGCGGCATCGACCGCGACATTGCCCTGGCTCTGCGAATCCCGCGTGTCGGTGACCAGCTTGCAGCCGCCGGCGACACCGCCCGCGTCGTTGATGTCGCGGAACGCCATCTCGACCGACTTGGTGCCGGCCTGGCCATAGGCGCCGGCCGGACCGGTCAGTTCCATCACCAGGCCGACGGTGACCTCGCAGGCCGACGCGATGCCGGCACCCGCCAGCAAGGCCGCCGCGGCGGTCGCGGTGAACAGAATCCTCTTCCCGAACATTGAAAGCCCCCTTGAAAGACCCGGTTGGTTCAATCGGCCGCCTGCAGCCAGGTCTCCTGCAGATGTACCCAAACCATCCCAGCGGGCGCATCGGCTGCCCGTTTCAGCAAGGCCGTGGATTGCCGCTGGGTTGTCTTGCCCTGAAGATACTGTGTCTCGACATATTCCAGCAATATGGCGTCGCCTTCCTGCCAGACCGCGCGGAAATCCGAGACCTCCATCCGGAAGTCGGCGCCGCGCCCCTCTTTCAGGTCATGCAGCCAGCCGACGATCGCCGCACGGTCGCGCACGCCGCCGTCCGGTCCCACCAAGCGGAACCCGGGATCGAAGGCGCGCTCGAACCTTTGCGGGTCCAATTTCGAACCATTATGGGGGCGGAGCCAGGCGAGGAAGAACTCGTGCAGCTCGACGCATTCGCGGATCGCGAGATCCACCAGACGCTCGCTCATGATGCCACCTTGCTGAGGTTGTATTTCATGATCCGCCCGTGCCGGCCCTCACGGTCGCGCTCCAGCTCGAAGGTGTCGCCCTCCGGACCCTGTCGCTGGGCGAGGACGACGCCGATCTCGGCGCGATCGGCATCGGAGAGTTTCACCGTGGCGATCTTCAGGTTGGCGACGAGATGCGCGCGGTTGCGCGCGCCGACGATCACCGCGGCGACCTGCGGCAGATCCAGCATGTAGCGGCTGGCAATGGTCGCGATATCGACGCCGTGGCGGTCGGCGACCTTGCGCAGCGCGCGCAGCAGGGACTGGAACAGGTCCCAGCCGCCGAAATCGTCGATGATCAGCTTGTATTTGGTGAGCGAGCGGTTCTCCAGCGGCGTTTCCGGCTCCGGCACACCGAGCCAGCGATCGCCGAGGAAGCCGCCGGCCACCGTGCCGTAGACCAGCAGGTGGATGTCGTGCTTGCGCGCGGCGGCGACCAGCGCATGCTCCGCCCGGGCATCGAGCAGCGAATACTGCACCTGCATCGTCGCCAGCGGCACGCCGGCGGCAACCAGCCTCTCGCTATGGTCGGTGTCGAAAT
>JAYSFH010000505.1:0-3377 GCA_041913405.1 Dongia sp.
GGCTCTTCATCCCGGCGAAGCTCGCCCGGATCGCATGGAAGGCCGCGGAAAGATTGATCGCCAGGATCGCGTTCCACTTCTCGACCGGAAAGGTCTCGATCGGCTCCACATGCTGGATGCCGGCATTGTTGACCAGAATGTCCAGCGAGCCAAAGGCCTGGCGCGCCGCCTCGACCATGGCCTCGATCTCCTCGGGCTTGCTCATGTCGGCGCCGTCATAGCGGACGCGGACGCTGTAACGTTGCTCGAGGCCGGATCGAATGGTCTCGATGGCCGTGGGATCGCCGAAGCCGTTCATGACGACGTCGGCGCCCTCGGCCGCGAGCTTTTCGAGCACGGCCAGGCCGATGCCGCTGGTCGAGCCGGTGACCAGGGCCACCTTGCCGGCGAGCGACCGCGGCGTGCTCAGGGAAGAAGATTGTGCAGTGATGCTGTTCATGGCGACCCATCCGAACGGGATTGCGAATGGGTCCAATCTGGGCCGCGCTTTGCATCAGGGGAAATGCCACCCCCCTATGGTTTCGATGCGGCATCGGCATCGCCGGACCGATGCCTTCCGGTTATAATCAGGCCATCGATCGGCGGGACCCAATCAAGGCTAACCCTATGGAAATGCATCAAATCCGCTACTTCCTCGCGGTCTGCAACACGCTCAACTTCACGCGCGCCGCAGAGCAGTGCAACGTCACCCAGCCGGCTTTGACCCGGGCCATCCAGAAGCTCGAGGAGGAGCTCGGTGGCCTCCTGTTCCGGCGCGAGCGCAAGCTCACGCATATGACCGATCTCGGCAATCTGGTGCGGCCGCAACTTGAGACCATCCTCAAACAGAGCGAGCAAGCCCGCTCCACCGCGCAGAGCTTCCTGCAACTGCGCGACGCGCCGCTCCGTCTCGGCGTGATGTGCACCATCGGACCGGTGCGGTTCGTGAGCTTCCTCTCCCGTTTCGGCGCCGATCATCCGGGCATCGAGGTCTCTCTGACCGAGAGCATCCCGGATGAGCTGATCAACATGCTGATGGAAGGGACGCTGGACGTCGCCATCACCACCGCTCCCGAAACGCCCAATGAACGGCTCGATTTCCGCAAGCTCTACGACGAGCGTTTCGTGGTCGCCCTGCCCGCCGGGCATCGGTTCGAGGCGATGTCGGCGGTGCCGATCCAGGAAATCGCCGGCGAGGCCTATCTCTCCCGGACCAACTGCGAATATTATGAGAAGATGGAAACCGTGCTCGAGCAGCAGATGGTGCAGGTCGAGGACGTGTTCCGCTCCGAGCGCGAGGATTGGATCCAGACCATGGTTATGGCCGGTATGGGAATCTGCTTCATGCCGGAGTTCTCCGCCGTGCTGCCCGGCTTGCTGACCCGGCCGATCTGCGATCCGCCCGTCACGCGCACCATCCACCTCGCCACCGTCGCCGGTCGCCGCTTCTCGCCCGCCGTCGCCACCTTCATCAAGGCGGTCGACCGCTATCAGTGGCCGGAACACGCCGAGACCATCAACGCCGCGCTGGAGCCGGCCTGAGGCGCCATGGCCGACCCGGCACAACAGTCTGCAACACCGCGGCGGTTCCGCCGGCTCGGCCTCGGCGCCGCGCTGATGTTCCTGCTGGCCGGCATCTGCATCCTGATGGCGGCCCTGGTCCATGGCAGCTGGCAGCGGACCTCGACGAAGAACGCGAACGCGCTGGTCAAGGAGATCAACACCCGGATCGCCGACACCGTCGCCGGCAACCTGCAGCAGATCCTGACCAATGCCAGCGCCAGCCAGGAGGCGTTGCGCACGATCTTCTTCCAGGACGTGATCGAGATCACCAACGAGGCCAAGCGCGAGTTCGTGTTCCTCTCGCTGCTCCAGTCGCAGCCGACCGTGTCCTGGGTGGCCTTCGGCTGGCCGGACGGCAACTTCTTCGGCGCCCGCAAGGACTCCGACGAAGGCATCCGCATGGTCGAGGTGCGGCATGGCGCGCCGGAACCGCAGCCCGACCTGCTGCGCGTCGACAGCTATCAGCCTGTGGTCGGCGACATCCATTTCCTCGATCGCGCCATGAGCGCGACGCCGTTCCGCTCGACCGAGCAGGATTGGTATCACGCCGCCGACCAGGCGAAGATGCCGGTCTGGACCGAATACACCGATACCCCGCTCGGCAAGCAACCGGGCATCGCCATCTCCAGCAAGCTCACGGTCTACGGCCATTACCTCGGCGTGGTGATGATCGGTATCGATCTCGACCGCCTGGCGCGGTTCCTGACCGCGCTGAAGGTGACCAGCCACGGCCGCGCCTTCATCCTCGACGGCGGCAACCGGGTGCTGACCGCCAGCGAGGTCGGCACGACGGCCGGCGGCTGGCACGATCTGGCGGCGGTCAAGGACCCGCTGGCCGGCGCCATCCAGCGCGCCATGACCGAGAACAAGATCGACATCAGCGCACTCACCATGCCGCGCACCATCACGGTGATGGACGGCATGACCGAAGTCGAGGAATACGTCACCTTCACGCCGCTGCCCTTCCGCCACTGGGTGATCGCGACCGTGATCCCCGCCGAGGACATCCTCGGCGAGATCCCCGGCGCGACGCGGCGGCTCTATATGATCGTGATCGCTTCCGTCGTCGTGGTCTCGTTGCTCGGCGCCCTCGTGGCGCACCGGCTGATCAGTCGCCCCATTGCCGGCATCGCGCAGCAAATGCATCAGATCGAGCACTTCCGGCTCGACAACCTGGCCTATCGGCCCTCCCGCCTGCGGGAGCTGGACGAGCTCTCGCGCGCACTTCGGTTGATGGGCACGGGCCTCTCCGCCTTTCGCAAATACCTGCCGGCCGACCTGGTCGAGATCCTGATCCGCGAAGGCATCGAGGCGAAGCCCGGCGGCCGCACCCAGCCGCTGACCGTGCTGTTCACCGACCTCGCCGGCTTCACCGGCCTGACCGAGCAGGCGCCGGACAAGATCGTCGAGATCCTCGGCGACCACCTGGACTTCATGTCGCGGATCGTCGCCGCCCATGCCGGCACGGTCGACAAGTTCATCGGCGATTCCGTCATGGCCTTCTGGAACGCGCCGGCCAGCAACCCGCACCACGCGCTCTCCGCCTGCAAGGCGGCTTTGGCCTGCCGCGCCGCCTTCCTGCAATCGGCGCAGGGGATGCAAGCCGCAACCCTCGGCCAGATCGGCCTCCGGATCGGCGTCAACTCCGGCGCCGCGCTGGTCGGCAACATCGGCTCGCACGACCGGCTGAACTACACCGCGATCGGCGATGTGGTGAACGTGGCGAGCCGTCTGGAATCGCTGAACAAGCGCTACGGCACCGACATCCTGATCGGCGAAGCGACCTTCGAGGAAGCCGGCGACGGCATCATCACCCGCCGGGTCGACAAGGTGGC
>JAYSFH010000506.1:0-3362 GCA_041913405.1 Dongia sp.
ACCAGGCCGTAGCCGACCAGCTGGTTCTCGCGGACGCCCTCGAAATCGGCGATGTCCTTGATCCGGGAGGTGGCGGCGGCGGGGATTGCGGTCGCGGCCAGGGCCGCCAGCATCACGCCCAGGCGGGCGAGCCGCAGGAGAGCGGAACGGGGTTTGCTGGAGGTCGGTCGCTGCATGTTCGGTCCGATTTCTTCGGCGATTAAACTGGCTTTGCGCCCGTTAACTAGCGAATCCCATGCCACTCTCGTCAAGGGTAACTCCTATAATGATTTCAGATGGTTATGGGTCTTGCTCCGGGCCGGTTGCGGCGCCCGGATGGGGCGCGGGCAGGACCGACCTTAACCTTCCGGCAGTTTCTGCCGGGACCGGCGGAGCGATCGGCAAGCCTTTGGATTTCTTTATAGAATGTTAAGGATACGGTGACTAAAAGGGCAGGCAGGGCGCTGCCCGAATGGAGTCGCTTCCCGACCGATGAAAGTCGAACCCACCGCACCGAGACCCACGACGACCGTCCGCAAGACCGGCGGGTCGTCGGCGACCGGTTCCGGCGCCTTTGCCAAGGCGTTGAGCGATACCCAGCAGAGTCATGGTCCGGGCATGCCGGTCAGCGTCGGCTTCACCGACCTCAACACCGTGCTGGCCCTCCAGGAGGCCCCGGACGCCACCCGCGGCCGAGCCCGGAAGCGGGCCCAGGAACGCGGCGGCATGATGCTGGACCACCTGGAGGAGATCCGGTTGGGCCTGCTGCTCGGCACCATTCCGATGGCGAAGCTGGAGCAGCTCGCCACCCTGGTCCGGGCCAAGCGCGAACAGATCGACGATCCAAAGCTCCTCGCCATCCTCGACGAGATCGAGCTCCGCGCCGCCGTGGAACTGGCCAAGCTGAGCCGCCCGGCGCCCTGAGCGTCGCGATATAGAATCCTTGAATTACAATAAGTTGAACGCCGCGTCCGGCGCCAAATCGGACTTGCGAGGATAACTTTATTCCCTTATTACTCCCCGCGCCCGGCCCCCAGGGACTCGCCTTGGGGTGTAACCCGGGAACCGGCGTATCCAATCGAGCACTGCATGAAACCGTTGCTTTCGCCCGACTATCGGCCGACCGAAAAAGAGTCCTTCATGAATCCGATGCAGCTGGAATATTTCCGGCAGAAGCTGCTCGGATGGAAAGCCGAGTTGCTCCGGGAATCCAACGAGACCCTGAGCCATCTCCAGGAAGAGAGCCTTTCGGAACCGGATATCGCCGACCGTGCCTCGCTGGAGACCGACCGCGCCCTCGAGCTCCGCACCCGGGACCGCGAGCGCAAGCTGATCTCCAAGATCGACGAGGCGCTGCTCCGGATCGAGGACGGCTCCTACGGCTATTGCGAGGAGACCGGCGAGCCGATCTCGCTGAAGCGCCTGGAAGCCCGGCCGATCGCGACCTTGTCGATCGAGGCCCAGGAACGCCACGAGCGGATGGAACGCACCCACCGCGACGACTGAGCGGGCCGGCTCTACTCCTTGTCCTCGTCCTCATTCTCCCAGCTGTGGTAACGCAGCAGGACCGAGGATTCCTCCACCCGCGGGTGGAAGCGGTAGTCGTAATAGAAGACCAGGATGATGCTGACCGTCTCGCCGTCTTCGGAGAGCGGCAGGAAGATCACGTCCTGCTTCTCCAGGGCGCCGTCCGGCGCGCGGTAATCGCCGCGAAAGCAGCAAGGCGCGCCGGTCTGCGCGACATGTTCATAGTAGATGAGCGATTCCTCCGCCGACGAGGCGAAGAAGGCGTCGGCGACCGAGCGACCGGTCGGATCGGTGCCGCGGGACGCCACTTCCTCGGTCCCGACCAGCCGGTAGACGAAGCGCCGGGCATCCGGGACGACATCGACCAGGGTGATCCGCGGCAGGAATGCCTTGATGTCGACGGGGTCGATATCGGTGCGGCGCGGCATCCGGCGGCCGCCGGCCTTCAACCGCCAGTAATCGACCATGGTCCGAATGTCCGGATGGCTGGCGGCGATCCGGGCTTCAGTCTCCTCCTGGCTCAAGCGCTCCATCCCCAGTTCCGCCTTTTTCGGAACAACCCATTCCACAATCTATAACTTTCGGCGGAAGGTCGGATACGGCGCCCGCCGCTTTATCCCCAGGGAATTTCCGGGCGGCGCAAAATACTGCCCATCTCGCCATTGCAAAAACGGAGGCGCCTCCTGATATACTCCGGGCTAGTGACCTTCGAGCCTTGCCTACAGGCATATTCTCCCGCCACCGCTCCTTCCGGTGCCGGGACATCGTCGTTTCTCATCCGCACCGCCCTCGGGAGGGGCCACGCGCCATGATCACACTGAAAGTCAACGGACAGGACCATCAGGTCGATGTCGATCCCGCGACGCCCTTGCTCTGGGTGCTGCGCGACACGATTGGATTGACCGGCACCAAATACGGCTGCGGCATCGCCGCCTGCGGCGCCTGCACCGTCCATATGGACGGCCAGCCGACCCGCGAAGGCGGTGCAGACCGCCTGGCAGAAGCTCGACGTCGTCCAATGCGGCTACTGCCAGTCCGGGCAGATCATGGCGGCCACGGCTTTGCTCGAGAGCAACCCGAAGCCGACGCAGGAGGACATCGAGGCGGCGATGACCAACATCTGCCGCTGCGCCACTTATCAACGCATCCGAACCGCGGTCAGCGAAGCCGCCCGCATCATGGAGGGCTGAGCCATGTTGATCCGCAAGAACGACGCACTCCCCATCAACGCCATCACCCCCAGCCGCCGCAGCTTCCTGAAAGCCGGCGTGGTCGCCGGCGCCGGTCTCGTCATCGGCTGGCATGGCCTGGGAGGCCGCATCACCAGCGCGCAGGCCGCAGGGGCGGGCAGCCCGTTCGAGGGCTACATCCGCATCTCGCCGGAGAACAAGGTGACCGTGCTGGCCGCGCATCTGGACATGGGCCAGGGCATCTACACCGGCACTGCGACCCTGGTCGCGGAAGAGCTGGAGTCCGACTGGTCGCAGATGGAGGTCGAGGGCGGCTACGGCAACCCGGCGCTCTACGGCAACATCGCCTTCGGCGGCAAGTTCCAGGGCACGGGTGGCTCAACGGCGACGATGAGCTCGTTCGACCGCTATCGCCGCGCCGGTGCCATGGCGCGGGTGATGCTGGTCAATGCCGCCGCCAAGCAATGGAATGTGCCTGCCGGCGAGATCACCGTCTCGAAAGGCGTGGTCAGCCACAGCAGCGGCAAGACCGCGACCTTCGGCGAGCTCGCCGAAGCCGCGGCGAAGGAAACGCCGCCCGCCGACGTCTCTCTGAAGGATGCCGGCGCCTGGACCCTGATCGGCAATGCCGATCTCCGCCGTCTCGACTCTCCGGCGAAGACCACG
>JAYSFH010000507.1:0-3352 GCA_041913405.1 Dongia sp.
AGCCGATGCCGCCGCCGATCGCGGCGAAGACCAGGCCGGCCCCGAAGGCGCGCGGCAGCGCGGCGAGCCCGTTGGCGAGGCTGGCGCCGATCTCCACCTTGCGGCCGCGCAGGCCCTGCAGCGCGCCGAAGGTGACCGCGCTCAGGATCAGGAAATAGGCCAGCATCGCGAGCAGCGCGACGACCAGCAGCGCCAGGATCTGCGCGGCGCCGCCGCCTTCAAGGCCCTGCAGGGAAGGCGCACCGCCGGACACCCGCGGCTGGGCGATCTGCAGCGCCGCGACCAGCAGCACCAGCACCACCGCGGCCGGCAGCGCGACCGCGAGGATGATGCCGAGGAAGCGCCAGATGTTGGCGAGCAGCACGCCGACGCCGGTCGAGATCACCGTGCCGACCGCAAAGCGCGGCGGCCCGCCGGCCGCGTTTCCGTCCATCGCCATATGGACTTTCCCCCGAGAATTCCCGCGCCGCCATTCTGCGGCGGCGGGGGCGTCGCCCGCAAAGCGAACATCGCGCGCCGCCCCGCCACCGGTGATTGCCGGGTGCTAGTCGAAGACCCGCGCGAGGTCGGCCGAGGCGCCGCCTTCCTTCTCGGCGCGCAGGCGCTGATAGCCGGCGGCCGAGATCGTGACGCCGAGCGCCGTCAGCAGGCCGGTCAGCGCGTAGTCGAGCCACTCGCCGAAATCCACGGCGCCCGTCTCCTGGATCTTGGCGACCAGAAAGGTGGCGCCGCCATTCGCCGCGGCGACCAGCAGGACGACCGCCAGCACTTTCCAGCGCCGCCCGCGGGTGAGCACGAAGCTGCGACGGAAGCAGCCGATCGGTCCCGCGCGCTCCGCCGCCAGCGCCGGCACGAACACCCAGCTCGCGACCAGGAACAGCAGCAGCAGGACCAGGGCCACCCCGCCGATGCCGCCGTTGAGCACGAGCTTGCCCCAATCGATGTATCCGGGAAGCCGCCAGGCGACCGACAGCTCCGTCACCAGCGTCACCATGCACCAGGCCACGGCGAACGACAGGCTGCCGACGATCAGGAAGAAGATCAGGATCGCGCCGAAGGCCTGCGGCAGGCTGCGGATCCCGCTGCGCAGGCTGGCGCCGATCCCGACCTTCTCGCCCTTGAGCGCCTGCACCGCGCCATGGGTGACCGCGGTCAGCGCGGCGGCATAGCCGGCCAGGAACAGCAGCACCAAAGCGAGCCAATAGAGGATGGCGCCGATATCGATCTCGGGCATGCCGGCGACGCGGAAGCCGGTGCCGGTCTCTTCCGCCGGACCGACCATGACCGCGAGCGCCAACGCCAGGCCGACCGGCACCGCGATCGCGGCGCTGACCGCAAGGAAGCGGAAGAAATCGCCGAACAGCACCGCAAAGCCGCCCGCGATCGCGCCGCCGATCGTGAAGTGCTGCGCCGGTTGCAGCTTCAATCGCGTGCCCGCCCGTCGAACATCCCGCTAATCGAACACCCCGGCGAGGTCATCGATCTGCACACCCTCCTTCTCGGCGCGCAGATAGTAGTAGCCGACGGCGGCGATCACCGAGCCGAATGCCAGGAAGAACAGGCCCGAAGCGATGTCGATCACGCCGCCCGCAACCGGCGCGACCTCCGACAGAAACTGGCTGAGCAGGCTGATGACCCAGTTCGCGGCGCCGACCAGCAGCAGGATGGCGAAGATTCCCCAGCGGTGTCCCTTGGTGAGCTCCATGCTGCGGCCGAAGCATTCCAGCGCGCCGGCGCGCTCGACCACGATGGCCGGGACGAAGACCCAGATCAGGACGACGGCATAGAGGATTACCGCGAAGAGGATGAGCATCAGGATGATGCCGACGGCCGCGCCGCCGCCATCGGAGAACAATCCTTGAAGGACAAAGAACAGGAGGAACACGGCAAGGCCGGCGATGACGGTGAGGATGAGGCTGGCCAGGAAGACTCTCGGCAGAGCGGCGAAGCCGCTGGAAATGCAGGCACCGATCGATGCCCGCTGGCCGCGCAGGTGCTGCAAGGTGCCGTGGGTCAGCGCCGCCTGGATCAGGAAATACGCCAGCATTCCGAGGAAGATGGCGAAGAAGATGAACAGGATCTGCAGCGTGCTGCCGGCGTTCCCCAAGGTTATCTCGACATTCCGCTCGATGGCCGCGCCGCCGATCATGATCATGGAGCCGAGGACGATCAGCACCGTTACCGGCACGCCGATCACCAGGATGATCGCCAGGAACCGCAGGATGTTCGCGAAAACGGCCGACAGGCTGGCGGTTATCGTGCCGCCCACCGTGAAGCGCGGCGCACCGGCCGCTGAATTTCCGTCCATCGCCATGTCAGACCCCTGGATGCCAACCCCGGCCCATTCTGCGGCAGGGCTGAGCGACTTGCAATCTGAGGTCGAGACCAGGTCAGACGGTCCCGTTCAGCAGCTGATAGCCGCCCTTCACCAGCCCGACCACCGCGAGCAGCATCAGGATCCACAGCACGGCCTGGCGGAACTTCGCCTGGTCCATGTGCTGGAAGCCCTTGCTGCCGATGAAGACGCCGACCAGCAAGGCCGGCAGCCAGGCGATGAACTGCACGAAGCTCTGCAGGGTGATGATGCCGCTCATCGCCTGGCCGGCCAGGCCCAGCGTGTCGGTCGAGAGAAAGAAGGCGATCACCGAGGCGCGCCCGACCGCCGCCGCCGCGGGCGTCGAGAAATAGAACAGCACCACCGGCGGCCCGCCGGTGCCGAACGCGCCATTCAGCAGGCCCGAGGCGACGCCGGTCGCGGTGGTCGCGGCCGGCCCCGGCGTGCGCTCCAGCCGGAAGCCGCGCAGCATGACGATGCTGGTCGCAATGACGAAGAGGCTGAGGGCCACCTGCAGCGGCGCTTCCGGCGCATAGACCAGCGCATAGATGCCCGGCGCCAGGCCGATCACATAGCCGAGCAGCAGCCAGGCGAGCCCCTTCCAGTCGATCTCGCGCCAGATCGAGGGAATGAGGTTGAGCGAGGCCGCGACCTCCAGCATGAAGATCGACGGCACGATCGCCTGGGTCGGCATGAACAGCGAGATCGCAGTGATCGACAGCAGCGAAAACCCGAACCCGGAAAACCCGCGCACGATCGCGGCCAGGAAGATGGCGGCGCTGGACGCCAGCAACAGCGGCCAATGAGCGCCCAGTTCGGCGATGAGCTGATCCACCATAGAGCGCCGGCCCCCTACCCCAAACGCCACGCCCCGGCGGGCGCGAAGGTAACGACTTGCCGCGCGCCGGCATAGGGCCAGTACTTGGCTGAAAGACCGGCCATCGAGGCCGCTCTTTCAGCAACCCCTCACCCCGCCCTCTCCCCCAGGGGGAGAGGGGCTTCTCTGTCTCTGTCTCT
>JAYSFH010000508.1:0-3340 GCA_041913405.1 Dongia sp.
CGGGTCTCGATCGACGACTTCGGCACCGGCTATTCCAGCCTCGGCTACCTGCACCGCCTGCCGGTCGATGAATTGAAGATCGACAAGAGCTTCGTCGAGACCATGATCATCGATCACCGCAGCATGGCGGTGGTGAAGGCCATCGTCGGCCTGGCCGAAGGTCTGGACCTCAAGGTGGTCGCCGAAGGCATCGAGACCAAGGAGCAGGCAGAAGCCCTGCGCGCACTGCACTGCATCTACGGCCAAGGCTATCGCTTCGCCCGGCCGCTCACCGCCGATCAGGTGATGTCCAGCATGGCCGGCGAGGCCACCAAGGCGCGCAGCGCCGGCTGATCGCCGGTGTCGCCCGGCGGCGGCAGCGCATCGAGGAAATCCGTCACCGATTTCGCGAAACCGTATTCCATAAGGTCGGTATGGCCGGCTTCGGCGATGAAATGCGCACGCTTGGGCTCGTTGGCCGCGTCATAGACCATGCGGCCGAAGCGCACCGCGGTGGTCCTGTCCTTCTCGCCGTGGATCAGCAGCAGCGGCACCTTCACCTTGCCGATCTTGGCCAGCGAGTTGAACTTGTCGCGCACCAGGAAGTCGAAGGCGAACAGCGGGTAGCGCGCCCGCGCCGAATGCAGCACCGAGGCCAAGGGCGCCTCCAGCACCAGTGCCAGGATCTTGAACTCGGTCGCCATCTGGATCGCGACCGCGGTGCCGAGGGATTCGCCGAGCAACACGGTCTGCTCCGGTCGCACCTTCTCTTGCGCGAGGAAAGCGAGATTGGCGCGCGCGTCATCGTAGAGTCCGGCTTCGGTCGGCTGGCCGGGGTTGCCGCCATAGCCGCGATAGCCGACCAGCAGCACGCCGTAGCCCGCCGCGAGATAGTCGCGGACCCGGTCGGCCCGCCCGCCGCGATGCCCGGCATTGCCGTGCAGATAGACGATGACCCGGCGGTCAGGCCGCAGCGGCGGCGCCCACCAGGAGGTGAGCGTCAGCCCGTCGCGCGTGGCGATCGCGACCTCGCGCATCTGCTCCGCCAGGCCGACGGCGGCGAGATCGGCCAGGGTCGGATCCGGCCGGAACACAATGCCGCGCTGCTTGACGAAGAGCAGCAGCAGCAGGCCGAGATAGAGGCCGATGACGGTGATGAGAAACGCGGTCCACATGGTCTTCTCTTCGCTCTGGGTCTCAGGTCCGGATTGGGATGCCTGCGCACGATAGCGGCCGACGAAGCGATTATAGGCTTCGAGCCCTTCGCTCTTGCACCAGCGCTTCTGGCCGTTGAGCCCATAGTCCTGATAGGCATAGTCGGCGGCCATGTCGCCGGCAACGCGGAGCGTGCGCAGCGCCTCCGCCTCTACGGGATCCGCCAACAGCAGTGCATCGCGCTCCAGTCGGAAGCCGGCCTCGGATTCCGGGGTCAGCATGCCGCAATAGGCCATCACGGTTTCATCGTAATATAGCTTGAAGAGGTCCGGATGCTCGCGGCGCGCCTTCTGGTACTTGCTTTCCTCGGCCGCGGCCGTCGCCGTCAGCAGCAACCCGGCCAGGCCGGCACCGGCGATTGCGCCCCAGCCCCTTTGGCCCCACCTCCTTTGGCCCCACCTTCTTTGGGAGGAGGCGCGGCGGCGTTCGGGATCCTGCGCCTTTGCCATGCCCTGGTCCGGCCGAAAGTTAAATGCCCCGCCGCCGATCTTAGCATCATTCCGGATCAAGGATGGACGCGCCTCCTACTAGCCCTGGTTCGCTGCGTTGGTTTCCACATCAAACTATTGAGTGTGGTCCCGACTATCGATAGGCCGCAGGTTCTGTGCAGGCGGCACAGATCTCCGGGTGTAAGCGCGTCGGGTTCCATTTGCGTAAGTCAACCGACCCTTGCTTTTCCGCGGATCGACGCCCATGCTGACCTGTGGCAACTCCACATTCGGCGAACGGAACAAAAAATCGGGCCAATGCTGAAGGCGCCTGAGGATCGACAGGGAGTAGAGTGAATACAATGAACGACCAACAGG
The DNA here is from genome assembly GCA_041913405.1 of Dongia sp. Taxonomy (GTDB): domain Bacteria; phylum Pseudomonadota; class Alphaproteobacteria; order Dongiales; family Dongiaceae; genus Dongia. The sequence continues at coordinate 2,001 of JAYSFH010000508.1, forward strand.
GTGGTACTGAGCTCCGGGGGCGGATCAAATGGTTCAATCCGGAAAAGGGCTTTGGCTTTGTTTCGCCGGCGGACGGCGCGCCTGATGTGTTCCTGCACATCTCCGCGCTGAAGGAAGCCGGGCTACAGGACGCGCCGGAAGGCTCCACGATCCATTGCCAGGTCGGGCAGGGTCGCAAGGGGATCCAGGTTCTGAGAGTGATCACGCTGGACACCAGCACGGCGACGCCGCGCGCAACCAACCGCCGGCCCTTCGGGGGCGGTGGTGGCGGTCCGCGCCGCGATCACGGCTCGCGCCACGACGATCACTGATCCTGTAACAGCTTGAAAAGCGGCGTTTGCCGTTGTCGCGGCAAGCGCCGCTCGACTGCGTCGCAAGTCCATCATGCTTGGCGCACCGCCCTTGGTCCCAGGGGGCGAACCGGCTAACATCGCCACCGACTCCACTCGAATGATAGACGCCCAGCAGAGCCGGTGAATGGCCTTCGACTCCCGCGAGTTCCGCAACGCCCTGGGCAATTTCGCCACCGGCGTCACCATCGTCACCGCACGCAGTCGAACGGGAGAGCCGCTCGGCCTCACCGCCAACTCCTTCAACTCGGTCTCGCTTGACCCGCCGCTGGTGCTGTTCAGCCTGAACCGGCAAGCCTACAGCCTGCGTTCCTTCGAAGAAGCCGGCAACTTCGCGATCAACGTGCTGCGTGACGACCAGCAGGACATCAGCCAGGTCTTCGCCCAGGCCGTGACCGACAAATGGCAGGGCCTGGCCTTCGAGACCTGGGAAAGCGGCGCCCCGATCTTCTCCCATGCGCTGGCGGTGTTCGACTGCGCGACCCATGCGGTCCATGACGGCGGCGATCACCTGATCTTCGTGGGCAGGGTGCTCCGCTTCATGCACGACCCTGAGGGCAAGCCCCTGCTCTACTTCCGCGGCAACTACGGCAAAGTGCATCCGTAGCTAATCGGTACAGAATTGGTCGGAAATTGCCCAGCTTTGGGCCTTATCCGCATGGACAACGCGGCTTTGCTCCGATAGTGTTTTTTCAAGGCTTAGGCCGAGCGCTGCCAGAGCGGTCCGCCCTCTCCCGCGATGGTGGGCCAACGAAACCGGTCGGTGTCGTTTCGGTCACGAACGCATACAGGGAGAGCCGTCATGAAGAAGCGAGTTGCCGTCATTGGTGCCGGTCCGTCGGGCACCGCCGTCCTCCGTGCTTTCGCCTCCGCCGCCGCCAAGGGTGCGGAGATCCCGGAGGTCGTCTGCTACGAGAAACAGGACGACTGGGGCGGCCTCTGGAACTACTCCTGGCGCACCGGGCTCGACGAGTTCGGCGAGCCGGTCCA
>JAYSFH010000509.1:0-3333 GCA_041913405.1 Dongia sp.
TCAACGGCAACAACGGCGACGACTATCTGGACGGCGGGGCCGGCAGCGACACGATGACCGGCGGCAAGGGCGACGACGTATACGTGATCGACAGCCTGACCGACGTCATTGTGGAGACCGGCGGCGACGCGAATGACGCCGTCTACGCGACCGTCGATGTCAACCTCGACCTCAAGGCTTTCGACGGGATCGAAGACGTGAGGCTGTTCGGCGCGGCCGACCTCTCGCTCGCGGGCGATGCCGGCTGGAACACCCTCTGGGGGAATGACGGCAACAACACGATCCTGGGCAAGGCCGGCAACGACGACATCTGGGCCGGCGCAGGCAACGACGTCCTCGACGGCGGCATCGGCGCCGACTACCTGCTCGGCGGTACGGGCGACGACACCTACTATGTCGACAACCCCGGCGACGTCGTCAGCGAGACGCTGGGCCTCAAAGAGGGCGGTGGGATCGATCTGGTGATCAGCACCAAGGATTTCTCCCTGCCGGCCTATGTCGAGAACCTGACCTTGAGCGGCGGCGCGGTGAACGGGACCGGCAATGCCCTCGCCAATACTCTGATCGGCAATACCAAGGACAACACCCTGGACGGCGGGACCGGCTACGACACGATGATCGGTGGCGACGGCAACGACACCTATATGGTCAACAATTCGAAGGACGCGGTGGTCGAGACCAGCACCGGCGGTGCCGCCGACGTGGTGTTGAGCGAGGCCTTCGCCTACACCTTGCCGGACTATGTCGAATATCTGACGTTGCGCGGCAATGCCGGGATCAGCGGCACCGGGAATGCGCAGCACAACATGATCCTCGGCAACAAGGCCGCCAACACGATCGACGGCGGAGCCGGCGACGACTGGCTCCTCGGCGGCGCCGGCGCGGATACCCTGATCGGCGGCGACGGCGACGACTGGATGCGCGGCGAAGCCGGGAATGACACGATCGACACCAGCCTCGGCAACGATGGGGTCTCTTACACCAGCAAGCTCGACGGCTTCGACATCATCCTTGGCTTCGACGGCGACGCGACCGGCGGCCAGGATCACCTCGATCTCGCGAGCTACTTCGACGAACTCGGCGTCGATCCGGGAAACCGCGCCGCGCGCGTCGGCCTGGTCGACAACGGCGCCGTAGTCGACGTCTGGATCGACACCGACGGCAACAAGTCGCTCGACACCAAGATCGTCGAGATCCACACCACCGACGCCCTGAAAGTGGGCGAGGACGTCAACGTCATCTCCCTCTACTGAGCGCTTGGCCTAGCTCGGCAGCCGCAACACCGCGCGCAAGCCGCCGAGCGGCGAGTCGTGCAGGGTGATCTCGCCGCCATGGGTGCGGACGATATCCCGGGCGATGGCGAGCCCCAGGCCGGTGCCTCCTGTCTCCGGGTTGCGCGAGGAGTCGAGGCGGAAGAACGGGCGGAACACGTCCTCCCGCTGGGCCTTGGGAATGCCCGGGCCGTTGTCATCGACGATGACATCGACGCCGTGGCCGCGGCTGCGCATCGAGACCTCGATCCGGTCGGCATAGCGACGGGCATTGCCGATGACGTTGGCCAGCGCGCGCCGCAAAGCATCGCGGCGCAGCGGCAGCATGATCTTCTGGGTCGGCGCGGCGAGCGTGATTGCGGCGCCCTCGCGACGCGCGTCATTGACCGCGTCGGTGACGAGCTCGACCAGATCGGCATCGACCGCGCGCTCGGTGCCTTCGCCCCTGGCGAAGGCGAGATAGCCGCCGATCATGCGCTCCATCTCGTCGACGTCTTTCTTGAGGTCGGCGACCTCGGGGTTGCTGCCCATCAAGGCCAGCTGCAGCTTCATCCGGGTCAGCGGCGTGCGCAGGTCGTGGCTGACGCCGGCCAGCATCTCGGTGCGCTGGGAGATCTGCCGGCGGATGCGGTCGCGCATCAGGTTGAAGGCATGGCCGGCGAGCTCGACCTCGTTGGCGCCGCTGGGATGGAAGTCGCGGATCTCGCGGCCGCGGCCGAAATCGTCGGCGACCTGGGCCAGCCGCTTGATCGGCCGCACCTGGTTGCGCATGAAGATGGTGGCGAAGGCGAGCAAGGCCAGCGAGGTACCGACCATCCAGAGGAAGAACAGATAGGTGGTCGAGCTGAACAGGCGGCGGCGGCGCACTTGCGCCTGCATCACGCCCTCGGCCAGCTGCACGTGGATCTCGATGTAGTTGCGCTGCGAGCGGCTGTCGATCAGGAAGGGCCGCTTCAGCGCATCCTCCAGCGCCTTGGAGAGCGAGCGGTCGACCAGGTTCTGCCTTGTGATGGTGGGATCGTTGGGCAGGATCTCGCCCGGCTTGAACACCAGCTTCACGTCCATCATGTCCTTGGCGATGGTGAAGACCTGCTGTGCCTGCCGCGGATCGATCGGGTGCGGCAACTGCCGGATCACATAGGCGACGTCGCCGGCGACACTCTGCGCCAGGCGCCTGGTCACCGTGTCCCAATGGCTGGTGTAGAACACCCAGGCGGAGATCGCCTGCAGCAGGATGACCGGCGTCACGATGATGATGATCGAGCGGCCGAGCAGGGTTCGCGGCATCAGCCGCTCCACCGCCGCCACGAACTCGCGGGCCTGGGCCAGCATCAGTCCGGCTGCAGCAGGTAGCCGCGGCCGCGCACCGTCTGCAGGTAGCGCGGGAAGCGCGGATCGACCTCGATCTTGCGGCGCAGACGCGTCACCTGCACATCGACCTGCCGGCTGCCGCCGGATTCCGCGGCCACCGCTTCATCGGCCTCGGAGGCGGAAGAGGAGGTGAGCTCGTCGCGGCTCACCACCTCGCCGGCCCGGTTGCAGAGCTCGGCGAGGAGGTCGGTCTCCGCCTCGGTCAGGTAGACCGGCTCCTCGCCGCGGAACAGGCGCCGGCGGTCGAGCTCGAACAGGAACTCGCCGAACTTGATCACCCGCCGCTGCGGTGCGGCGCGCGGCGCGGTGCGTGCGCGTTTCAGGATCGACTGGATCCTGAGCACCAGTTCCTTCGGCTCGAACGGCTTGGTGAGATAATCGTCGGCGCCGTTCTCAAAGCCGGCGATGCGGTCTTCGGTCTCGCTTCGGGCGGTCAGCAGCAGGATCGGCACGTCGCTTTCGGCCCGCAAGCTGACCGTGAGCTCGAGCCCGTTCTCGCCCGGCATCATGATGTCCAGCACCAGCAGGTCGAAGGCGAGGCTCTTCATCTTGTCGCGGGCATCGGCGGCATCGTTCGCCGTCACCACGTTGAAGCCCTGCTCGGAGAGGAATCGCGCGGTGAGATCGCGGATCCGGCGATCGTCATCGACGACGAGGATATGGGGCTGGTCGCTCATGCCCTGATACTCTA
>JAYSFH010000510.1:0-1482 GCA_041913405.1 Dongia sp.
CTCGTGCCACAGCGTCCCCTCGCCCGTAGGGAGAGGGACAGGGTGAGGGTCTTGACGCAGACTCGCTTCATCAGATCAATGCTCGCCGCTCAACCACGACCACCAACCACCAGAAACAGACAAATCGGATAGAGGAAGACAAAAAATGGCAGGCAGCGTGAACAAGGTGATTCTGATCGGCAATCTCGGCCGCGATCCGGAGATCCGCACCACCCAGGACGGCACCAAGGTGGCGAACCTCTCGGTCGCGACCTCGGAGAACTGGCGCGACAAGAATTCCGGCGAGCGCCGCGAGAAGACCGAGTGGCACCGCGTCGTGGTGTTCAACGACCGCCTGGTGGACGTGATCGAGAAGTATCTGAAGAAGGGCGCCACGGTCTATCTCGAGGGCGCATTGCAGACCCGCAAATGGACCGATCAATCCGGCCAGGAGAAATACACCACCGAGGTCGTGCTGCAGCGCTACCGCGGCGAACTCACCATGCTCGGCGGTCGCGGCGGCGCCGCCGGCGGCGGCGATGAAATGGCCGATGCCGGCGCCGGCGGCTATGGCGGCGGCAGCGGTGGCGGCTACGGCGGAGGCTCGGGCGGCGGCTACGGTGGCGGCGGCGGCGGTGGTTCCGGCGGCGGCAGCCGTGGCGGCGGCGGCGGCGGGGATCTGGACGACGATATTCCGTTCTAACCGGATGCGGCAGCCAGGTTATCCAGCATCACCATCTTCGTCAGATACGAAGCGCTTGTTCGCGTTATCGGGGAATCGATGTGCGTTTCCCAAATGCGCGGTCCCCATTGTGGAAGGTGGGACTCTTGTCGGTGAGATTTGCCACATACGGGCGGCAAGTCCGGGTGGACCTCGGTTTGATCCCACTCAAACGCCCACACAGCGCCATAGCTTCGACAACCTCATCTTACTATGCGCAAATCATCACACAGTTATCGATGATGACGAGGATGCCTATACCGTTGAACGTCTCGTGCGGATGAAATCCGATCACATCGAGCACGCTACTACGATTGTAGATCATAGTGCGATCGATGCATTCCAGCAGTTAGTCGATAAGTCTGTGCATTCGCACAATCAGAGCGGCGGCATAGCGGCGCACACCATCCATGCTGGCGAGATAAACTATCATTCGGCACCGAGAAGCGCGATTTTCGAAGGTCGAACGACTCAAGGCATCGAAAAGCTCTGGAACATCATAGTTTGTCTAAAGCAACAGTTTAGTGAGGTCACTTTCGTCGATGGAATACTGACGCAAGATGAATTGCGTTCCTGCTTTTCCGGCGAATCATCGATGCCCTTTTTCTCAATGCTCGCACCCTATGCGGATCTCTCCATCGTCAATGAGAAGCTTGCAGCTGCCGGTGTGGCTGAAGCTGAAAAGGAGAGACCATTTGTCAGGCCTCAGCTGTACTCAATATTCTTCGCTATTCATGGAGTTCTTGCGCGTGCAGGAGCGTTCGTTCACTTCTCCTTTGAGA
>JAYSFH010000510.1:1492-3331 GCA_041913405.1 Dongia sp.
CGATCAGATGCTCAAGGCGGTTCTGCCGGCTGAGACTGTTGCGGCGCTTAGGGTGAATGCGTCTTGCGGTTTGCTCTCAGTAATAGGCGCTCTCGAAAGCAGATTTCTGCTTGAGGCGGAGAGGTGTCTGAATGGAAACGGCAATCAGAACCGTGCATAGGAGTTCGAGAAGTTCCGGGGGACACTAAGCTGGCTCATGAAGGAACGGTCGGACCATTATTTCTCTAACACCGGCCCTCGTTCATACCCACCAATTTTCGCAGGTGCCAAACAAAGCGTTCCTCACGCAACTGCGTCTCAAGAGTTTTAGTTGATAAAGATACTAGGCTTCAGATAAGGGCGCCAACTCCGGGGATTTCATCCTTCGCTGCCCGCAGTACGGCTAAGGCTTCAGAGATTAGAATGGCATCTCGCTCCTGTTGTTGCGGGTTGCCGATGAACTTCTCTCCATGGAAAAAGTTGTTTCGGACGCGACAGATGCCTTGCTCGAAGAGTTCCACAGCATTGCGGGGAGGTGCGACGGCGGGCCAAGTTAGGTTGTTCATTTGCTTCTTAGGGGGATCCCCCAGCAGCTTAGGAGCGATGTTTGAGGCGACCACGGCGTCAAAGAACGCGGGTCCTAGCTCCCGCGCAAACCTATTCCAATCGGCCTGTGCTTCCGGCGTGCGACGGAGATACCCGGCTTGCTTCAAGGCATGTTCGTATCTGCCAAACAGCTCAGTGAACTCCCGAGTTAACTGGTCAACGCCTGTCACGGGACGCACCTCACGTTTCAGTCGCTCAGATTGCACCGATCGCCCAGCCGATCCCGAACGCAATAAAGGCAAGGATCGCCTGGCTGGCATAGATCAGAATTAACGTCGTCACTGCGCCGCCACGCTGCAGTATCATCAATACGTTTGGCCGGGCGCCAAAATAGAGGGCGATACCGAATACTGCGATCAACAGCGGCCACCATGCCGCTGCATGACTGTAACCGAGCCAGCCAAGCAGCCCGAGGTATGGAAAAGCAAGAATACCCACAATGCCTTGCATTCCGAGTCCTCCCGAGCAGAATAGTGCCACAACCGGTGGTCGCGTACCAGTTGGGACGAGGGGACGCAATCCTCTACCATCGAACCCTCGACGGGGTAGGCCAATTCAGTGCATGTCTCGGGCCTCTCAACAGAGCCAACAAAGGAACGGCCCGGTGATCCGCTTAAGGCCGATGCTAGACAGCGAATACCCCGCCTATCTCTCCTATTTCATCCCCGACTACGCGGCCGAGGTCGCCGCCACCTATGGCCTTTCGGCCGACGACGCGCTGGCGCGGGTGAGGCGGGAGATCGCGGCCGACCTGCCGGATGGCGTCCATACCAGCGGCCACCAACTGCTCTGCCTGGTCGCTCCGGCCGGAGACGCTGAAGAGCTGATCGGCTACCTCTGGTTCAAGCCCGACGCGGCGACGCGCTCGGCCTTCATCAACGATTTCGAGATCCTTCCGGTGCATCGCGGCCGGGGCCTCGGCAAGCAGGCGATGGCGATCCTCGCCGACGAACTGAAGCGCCAGGGCTTCGAGCAGATCAAGCTCCGCGTCGCCGCGGAGAACGCGCGCGCCCGGCATGTCTATGAGGCGACCGGCTTCCGGGTCACCGGGATCAACATGAGCAAGTCGCTCCTGTAGCCGTGGGCTCGAATGGTGGGTTCGGTGTACTGCTGCAACGATCCTGGGTTCATTTTTGCATTTGAGTCGGGTGCTGGAGATGAAGACGATTTTGCGGGCCGGGATCGGCGCGGCGATCTTGCTCAGCGGCTGCACGGTGGCGCCTGAGTATCCGCCGCAGCCGAAGCCCGGTGCGT
>JAYSFH010000511.1:0-3331 GCA_041913405.1 Dongia sp.
AAAGCGACCAGGGCAGGAGCCGCGCATGATCGTCATACAGAACCTGATCGATGCGATCAGCCTCGGCTCCGTCTACGCGCTGGCGGCGCTGGGGATCGGCCTCATCTTCAGCATCATGCGGCTGATCAACTTCGCCCATGGCGAGCTGATCATGGTCGGCGGCTTCGTGATCTACGCGCTGGCCGGCAACCCGATGTTCGTCATGGCGCTCTCCGCCATCATCGTGGTCACTATCCTCGCCCTCGGCATGGAGCGGATCGCCTTTCGGCCGCTGCGCAAAGCCAGCCCGCCCACGCTGCTGATCGCCTCCTTCGCGGTTTCCTACTTCGTGCAGCATGTGATCCTGATGACCTTCGGCTCCCGGCCGATGGGGGTCGATTTCCTCTCGGTCCTGGGGGAGAGCATCGAATTTGCCGGGCTGCGGGTCCCGCGGCTGCAATGCATCGCCATCCTGGTCACGATCGCGCTGATGGTCGGCCTGGTGGTCTTCTTCCGCGCGTCTAGGATCGGCGTGCAGATGCGGGCCGCTGCCGAGGACTTCACCATGGCACGGCTGCTCGGCGTGAAGGCGGACCGGGTCATCGCAGTGGCTTTCGCGATTTCCGGCATCCTGGCGAGCTTCGTCTCGCTCTACCTGGTCGCGCAGACCGGGACGGTCTCCTACAAGATGGGCGTCAACATGGTGCTGATCGCCTTCGTCGCCTCGGTGATCGGCGGCATGGGCTCGCTGACCGGCGCGGCACTCGGCGGCTTCCTGGTCGGCATCGTCTCGGTCTCGCTGCAGGCCTATCTGCCGGAGGAGCTGCGGCCCTATCGCGACGCCTTCGTCTTCCTTCTCTTCATCCTCTTCCTGCTGTGGCGGCCCCAGGGCCTGCTGGTGCGGCGGGCAAGCGAGCGGGTCTGAGCATGGCCGAACAACAAGCGCCCGTCGCCCACAATCCGCTGCGCACCGCTTTGCTGCTGGCGTTGATCCTGCTTGCGGCGGCGGCGGTCGCCAGCTTCTTCCCGCCGGCTTTGCAGCGCACCGCCACCCAGGCGATGATCATGATCGTCGTCGTCACCGGCCTCTATACTTTCTGCGGCAACTCGGGCGTCTTCTCCTTCGGGCATATCGCCTTCATGGCGATCGGCGGCTATACCTCGGCGATCCTCACCATCCTGCCCGGCAAAAAGGAGGTGGCGCTCGATCTCCCGGTCTGGCTGGAGCAGATCCAGTTGCCGGTCAGCGTCGCCGGGCCGATCGCCGTCCTGTTCGCGGGGTTGATCGCGCTGCTGGTGGGGCTGGTCTTCATGCGGCTGCGCGGCATCGCGCTGCCGATGGCGACCTTCGCCATGCTGGTGATCGTCTATGTCGTCGCGCTGAACTGGCAGGCGGTGACCGGCGGGCGCCAGGCCTTGGTCGGCCTGCCGCGCACCACGGGGCTCTGGACCGCCTTCGGCTTCGCGGCGGCGGCACTGTTCGCCGCGGCGCTCTATGACCGGACCAGGCGCGGCCTGGCGCTGCGCTGCTCGCGGGAGAGCGAGGTGGCGGCGGCTGCGACCGGCATCGACGTCGAGCGCGAGCGCCTGCTGGCCTTCGTGCTGAGCGCCATGATCGTCGCGGCCGGCGGCGTGCTGTTCGCGCATTTCCTCGGCACGATGACCGCCAACACCTTCTATCTCGACCTCACCTTCGTGACCCTGACCATGCTGGTGGTCGGCGGCATGCGCAGCCTCACCGGCGCCTGTGCCGGGGTGGCGCTGGTCTCCGTCGTGTCCGAGGTCTTCCGCAGCATCGAGCGCGGCGTCTCGCTGGGCTCGACCACGATTTCCGCGCCGCCGGGCCTGCAGGAGATCGTGCTGGCGCTGATCCTGCTGGTGATCCTGCTGATGCGGCCGCATGGCCTGGCCGGGGATTGGGAACTCACCCTCCCTGGCCGCAGCAAACGTTGAAAAGAGGGACTCTGAGATGTACTCGGGTTGCATCGATATCGGCGGCACCTTCACCGACCTGGTCCTGCACGACCGGGAACGGGGCCTGGAGATCTTCAAGTCGCCGACCACGCCGGGCGAATTCGAGAAGGGCTTCATCAACGTGCTCGGCGTCGCCGCCGACGCCCGCGGCCTCTCGTTGCGCGACTTCCTGGGCAAGATGGAGCTGCTGGTCCATGGCACCACGGTCTCGACCAATGCGCTGGTCGAGGGCAAGGTCGCGGCTGCCGGCCTGATCTGCAACGCCGGACATCCGGACATCCTGACCCTGCGGGAATCGCCGCGGAAGCGCGCCTTCAACATCAAGGTCGATTTCCCGGCGCCCTTCGTGCCGCGCAGCCGGACCTGCGAGGTGCGGGGTCGCATCGACGCGATGGGCAACGAGATCGAGAAGCTGAACAGCGCCGATGTCGTCGCGGCGGTGAAGCATCTGAAGAAGTGCGACGTGAAGGCGATCGCCGTCGCCTTGCTTTGGTCGATCGTCAATCCGGCGCATGAGAAGAAGGTCCGCGAGATCATCGCCAGGGAATGGCCCGGAATCCCGGTGACGCTCAGCCACGAGCTGAACCCGATCCCGCGGGAATATCGCCGCACCATCTCGACTGCGATCAACGCCGCGCTGTTTCCGATCGTCAGCGAATACACCGGCAAGCTGACCGAGGTGCTGAAGCAGGCCGGCTTCAAGAACGAGCTGCTGATCGCCAACTGCGTCGGCGGCATGATGCCGCCGGACGAGATCATCCGCCGCCCGATCTACAGCGTGATGTCCGGCCCGACCCTGGCGCCGATCGCCGGCATGCATCTCACCACCGACGAGAATGTCATTGTCGTGGACATGGGCGGCACCACCTTCGACGTCTCGGCGCTGCGCAGCCGGCGGCTGGTCGTCACCTCGGAGGCGACCTTCGGCATGGAGATGCTCGGCATCCCGAAGATCGACGTCCGTTCGGTCGGCGCCGGCGGCGGTTCGATCGCCTGGATCGACGCCGGCGGCCTGCTGCACGTCGGCCCGCAGAGCGCCAGCGCCCGGCCGGGCCCGGCCTGCTACGGCCTTGGCGGAACCGAGCCCACCGTGACGGATGCGAATGTCGTGCTCGGCATCATCGATCCCGACTATTACCTCGGCGGCAAGATCAGGCTCGACCATGCCAAGGCCGAGGCGGCGATCGGCAAGATCGCGAAGAAGCTGAAGCTGAGCCTGAAAGAGGCCGCCTACGCGATCTATACGACCAGCAATCACAACATGATCGCGGCGATCGAGGACATCACCATCAACGAAGGCATCGATCCGCGGGAGTCCTACGTGGTCAGTGGCGGCGGCGCGACGGCCTGCCATATCGGCGAGATGGCGCGGATCATG
>JAYSFH010000512.1:0-3323 GCA_041913405.1 Dongia sp.
CTCCCCCGTTGGTCTTTCTCCGGCTCGAGTGCCTCGGTTGTCGCGCGCAGCAGCTCCCAGAACCAAGCCACCGGCGCGCGCCGGCCGTGGTCGGGATGGCGGATCGCGGCGATGCGGATCGCCGCGCCGAATGCAGTGGCGGCGGGCTCGACCATGTCGAGACGCAGATCCTGCGCGAACAGCCCGGCCAGGCGCCGCGGCAGCAAGGCGGCAAGATCGGTCCGCTTCACCACCAGCGGCGCGATCATCGAATAGGGCAGGGCGTCGAGCTGCGCCATCGCGTCCACTGAGCCGTCTGCGGGATTGCCGATCAAGCCGCAGTATTCCTCCAACCCGCAGCGACGCTCGAAGCCGTTCTCCCAAACGACGCGATCGGCGATCTCCGGCCTGGCCGATTGCAGCTGCAGCCGCCGGTCGGCCCTGCCGGATGCCAGGACGTAGTCGCGTCCCAGCAGCCAGACCAGGCGGTCCTCGAACAGCGCCTCCGGTTCATATCCTATCGGCGCGCGACGGAAATCGCCGAGCAGCACGTCGATCTGACCGGACTCGAAGCGCTCCAGCGCGCCGGGCCCCCAGGAGACGACCGCGAGATGCGTGCCTGGCGCATGCTCGCGCATCCGGGCAATGACGCCCGGCAGCAGCACGGCCGAGACATAGGCGCTACAGGCCACGGTGAAGCGGCGGCCGCTGGTTGCCGCCGCGAAGTCGGTCGGTGTCAGTGCGCCCTCCAGGCAGTGCAGGCCCGCATGCACCTTGCCGCCGATCTCGGCGGCGCGCGGCGTCGCCCGCATCCCGTCCGCCGAGCGGACGAACAGCGGGTCGTTGAGCAACGTGCGCAGCCGGCCAAGCGCGTGGCTCACCGCCGACGGCGTGATGCTGAGCCGCAACGCGGCGCCCGCCACGCTGCCTTCGATCATCATCGCATCGAAGACGCGCAGCAGGTTGAGGTCGAGCAGTCGAAAGGAGAGATCGCTTTCCAGCATCATGGTCACTCGTCGCGGCACCTTCCTCCGAATGCTTGAACGCGCGAGCGCCGCATATCCTTCGGCTTTCGATCGCGTGGCCGCGAAGCCACAGCACCGCGGAAAACAGGCATGGAAGAAACAGACTTCAGGCCGCGTGTCGCAGGCGAAAGTCAGCCTTACGACAGTCCGCGGATAGCGAAGTGCAATTTCCCTGGCCGCACCGCCGGGATGGATTGCCGTCCAACAGCTCCACGTCAGCTTCGCAATCTTCATTGCACCTCAATGCACGCGCTTCACGGCAGGCATTGAACACCCGTCATTTGCCGCGATCCCGCGCGGGCTCTAGGCGTATTGCGCTCACTGTGGGTTCGCCGCCGCCTGCTTGCGGAATCGATCCGGATCGCCGCGCGCCTCGCCCTCCGCCGGCATCAGTGGGGACGCATCGAGAGGGACAGGGGACGGTCGGCCTTCTCACCGACCACCGCACAGAGGTGAGACACTATGAAAAGACTGATACTAGGCAGCAGCGCGCTGGTCGGGGTTGCCTCTCTGGCTGGCGCCGCGCAGGCTTCCGACGGCATCAAGCTCGACGTCGGCGGCTTCTTCCAGACCGTTTATCAGGGCGTGTTCGACTCGAAGAACGGCAACGACTACGGCAATCACCGCAACACCGACCGCTTCGTGCACAATGCCGAGGTTTGGTTCAAGGGCGAGACCACGCTCGACAACGGCCTGACCGTCGGCGCGCAGATCGAACTCGAGGGCGAGACCGCCGCCGACCAGATCGACAAGTCCTTCGTCTATTGGTCGGGCGGCTTCGGCAAGGTCTCGATCGGCTCGCAGGACAGCGTGATCGGCGCCTGCCCGGTCTTCCCGCCGGGCGCCACCGCGAACTTCTCCGGCTTCTCGCCGGCGGCCTGGGGCTCGAACGACCCGATCGGCTCGAACTCGGTCTGCACCGATGCGGTCGGCGCCGGCAACTCGCAGTCGATCAAGTACACCACGCCGAACTTCGCCGGCTTCCAGCTGGCCCTCGCCTACACGCCCAGCGGCAATGCCGAGGACTACACCCAGGCGGGCGTCAACGGTCCGGGCACGCCGGCGACGCCGGACGGCACGCCGCACCACATCTTCGGCGCCTACCTCACCTATTCCTATGCCGGCGACGGATGGGGCGTGAACTGGGGCGGCGGCGGCGACTGGCAGGCGGCGTTCAACAAGGCCGACGGCGTCAACGACGGCCGGAGCGCCTTCTACCAGACCGCGCTCGACGTCACCTTCGGCAACTTCGCGATCGGCGGCATCGGCGAGTATTACGACTTCGGTGGCGCCAACAACAACGCCTGGGTCGCCGGCGGCGGCGCCAGCTACGGCGTTGATGCCTGGACCGTCGGCGTGCAGGGCAGCCATGGGCACTATGCCGGCGAAGGCTTGGGCTTCGCGCCCGATCCCAATGGATCGCGCAACCTCAACCGCGTGATCCTGACCGGCAGCTACGAGATGGGCCCCGGCGTCCTGCTCGATGCGGAAGTCGGCTACACCTGGTTCCATGACAGCGGCGATGCCTCGGCCGCCAATGGACAGGATCGCAGCTACGACGCGGCCGATGTCGGCATCGGCTCGAAGTTCACCTTCTGACGACATCGTCTCCGATGAGTACGCGGAGAAAGGACCGCACGGGACTCATCCAATAAGAAACCATGCGGCGATTCGCGTCCCTAAGCGCGATTCGCCATCCTCTTGCATGAAGAGGAGCCCCTCGTCCTCAGTGGGGGAGACAGCGTGCGGCTTCTCCCCCCTGAACTTTTCTCCCGATCAGGGTCCCGTATCGCAAGCTATCTGTCGCGCGAATCGCGCCAGCGATCGTCCGTCATGCACCACGTTCTTGAGACCGGCTTCCTTGATCACCGGCATGCGGTAGGCATCACGGCCTCAGCGACGACATCGATGCACAGCGCCGCGTGAAGTTTGTTCGACGCCGCGCAAAAATCAGAACCGTCATTTGACCCTGTGAAACCCGCGCCGCAACTATGGCGCCGTTTCGGTCGCGGGGGATTCGCTGCGCCCGGAACTTCATCGGTCCGCGGCGGCCTTCCTTCGACTGCGCAACCTGCATTGCGCGGCACGGGTCGCTGCGTGCCTGCAACGCAAAACACTTGGGGACAGCGAATGAAAAAGCTTCTTCTCGGCAGCTCGATCTTGATCGGTGCCGGCGCCCTGGCGGCATCCGCCGAGGCCTCGGACGGCATCAAGCTCGAGGTCGGCGGGTTCTTCAACACCGTCTACATGGGCGTCTTCGACAAGAAGAGCGACGACCATTTCGGCAATCACCGCAACACCGACGCGCTTCAGCACAAC
>JAYSFH010000513.1:0-3314 GCA_041913405.1 Dongia sp.
GCAAACTCGACACCACGCGGCCGGTGCTGACGCGGCTGCATTCGGAATGCTTCACCGGCGATCTGCTCGGCTCGCTGCGCTGCGACTGCGGCGACCAGCTGCGGGGCGCCATCGACGAGATCGCCAAGCAGGGCAGCGGCGTGCTGCTCTATCTCGCGCAGGAAGGCCGCGGCATCGGCCTGGTGAACAAGCTGCGCGCCTATCAGCTGCAGGATGCCGGCGCGGATACGCTGGAAGCCAATCTTCAGCTCGGCTTCGGCGCCGATGAGCGGGTCTATCAGCCGGCGGCCGAGATGCTCCGCCAGCTCGACGTCCACGAGGTGCGGCTGCTCACCAACAACCCGGAGAAGGTCAAAGGCCTCGCCCAATGCGGCGTCGCGGTCAGCGAGCGGGTCCCGCATGTCTTCCCGGCCAACGACCACAACGAGCGCTACCTCAGCACCAAGGCCGTGCGTTTCGGCCATATGTTCTGAGGCCTTCCGGGTCATCCGACCCTGGCACGCGCCTTGCGATGATACGACCGGCTCCCAGAAGGGGAGCGCCAAAGGTTGGTCCTTTGGGGGGAAAGCCCGAGGAACGGTCGATGACGACAGCACCGCTTTTCACCGCCAAGACGCCGCCGGGCTTCTACGCCGCCCAGGCGCCGTCACCCTATGCCCCCCAAACGCCATCCATGGGGCCGAGCCCGGAGAGTGGCGCCATATCTGGTGGGCTGCTGCGCCCCGGATCGATCGACCAGACCACCTTCCTGCAGATGCTGCAGCAACAGCAGCAGAACCGCGCCGCCGCCGGGGTCGGCGGAAAAGCCGTGCCGATGGCCGTCCAGGGGTTCCCGGGCGGGGTCCAGGGAAGCGCCGCGCCCAGCATCCCGACCCTGAGCTCGGCACAATTTGCCGCGCTGGTCGGCGCCCAGAATGCGGACCAGGGTCTGGCTGCGGCACCCCAGGAGGGGCTGGCCGCCGATCCCCGCGGCATGGCCGCTGCCCAGGCGCAGCTTCAGGCCCAAGCCCTGATCCAGGCCCAGCTTCAGGCCGGCAAGGCCGCCGCACCGCAGGGGCCGGCCTTGAAACTCTCCGGCGCGGCCAACCGCAATCTCTTCGCCAGCCCGCCGGCCGGAAATGCGCCCGCCCCGGCCCCGACCGACCCGGAGATGCCGACCATCAGCCGCAATGCCCAGCCGCAGCAGATGGCGGCGCTGGATGCGACGGCGGTCGAATCACCCGCGGCCGACGACGCGCCGACCATCACGCGCCGCAATGCGCCGGTGCTCGAAGCCTCGAGCGCGGCCGGCACGGAGCAGACGCCGGCGACCAGCAAGAGCGAGACTGCAGCGAAGGGCGATCCCAACGTGGTGCATTTGAAATCGCCGCCGGACAAGGAGCAGATCGCGGAGCTCCGCATGCGCAACAAACGCTGGGTGGTCGATGAAACTCCGGGCGCGCGCCAGCTCTTCTTCGGCGCGGATGGCGAGTTCGGCTGGGACGACTTCCTCGACATGATCAACCCGCTGCAGCATATCCCCGGCATCGCCCAGATCTATCGCGCGGTGACCGGCGATGAGATCAACGGCGCGGCCAGCCTGCTCGGGGCCTTGCCGCTCGGGCCGCTGGGCGGCCTCGGCCTGGTCGCGACCGTGGTCGATCTCGCGGTCAAGGACACGACCGGCGACGACATGGGCGGCAACGTCATGGCCATGGTGTTCGGCAAGGACGGGAAGCCGGAAGGCGGCACCGCGGCACCGGCCGACATGGCCGATTCCGGCGCAACCGGCAAGGCGACGGTCGAGACCGCTTCCCGCCAGACCGCCTTCGCCATGTCCTCGGCCAGCGAGCTCCACTCCTCCTGCCGGGGTTAGAATCCAGCGGATTCCGTGCTAGCTAGAGCCCCCGCGGCCGATTTGATTCGGCCGGGCAAAAGGGGAAGACCGCAGCTTGACCGATCTCGTGATCGCGCCGGACACGCGCAGCCTGCCGCCGGCGACGACCGGCTGGGCCCGGCTGGGCGACCAGAAATGGCGCTGTGCCCTCGGGCGTTCCGGCATCGCCGCCGATAAGGTCGAAGGCGACGGCACGACGCCGGCGGGGCGTTTCCCGATCCGCCGCCTGTTCTATCGGCCCGACCGCGTGCGCGAGATGACTTGCGCCTTTCCGACCTTGCCGATGTCGCCCGCCGACGGCTGGTGCGATGCGCCCGAGGATCCCGCCTATAACCGACAGGTCACCCGCCCCTATCCCGCATCGCATGAGACGATGTGGCGCGAGGATGCGCTCTACGACCTGGTGCTGGTGATCGGGCATAATGACGATCCGGTGCTGCCCGGCAAGGGCAGCGCGGTGTTCCTGCATCTCGCCCAACCGGATTATTCACCGACCGACGGCTGCGTCGCGTTCTCGCGCGCGGATTTCATCCGGCTGCTGGGCAGCCTCGATCGCGACAGCCATGTCGTGATTCGCGGATAGAAAGGGAAGCGTCATGAGCCGGCTCGATAGTTTCATCCGTCGCCTTCAGGCCCAGCGCGACTGCCTCAGCGCGGCGGTGGCGCAGATCCGCGGCATCGACGGCTTCGTGCTCGAGCTGGGCTTGGGCAACGGTCGCACCTTCGATCATCTCCGGGAGATCTGCCCCGGTCGCGAGATCTACGTCTTCGACCGCCAGGTGAACGCGCATCCGGATTGCATCCCGGCGGCGGATCATCTCTTCCTGGGGGAGATCACCGCGACCTTGCCGCAGGCGCTGGCGCGGCTCGGCGCCAACGCCGCCCTGGTGCATACCGATGTCGGCACCGGCGACCAGGAATCGAACACGCGGCTGGCCGCGACCCTCGCGCCGATGATCCGCGGCATCCTGCGCCCGGGCGGCATCGTCATCAGCGACCAGGCGCTCAGCACCGCGGGACTTTCGCCGCTCCCGCTGCCCGACGGCGTGAAGCCCGGGCGTTATTTCATGAACAAGGCCGTCTGAGGCCGCGCGCAGAAAAGTCCGAGAGAACGGTGGGGTCGTTCTCCCGGAACCCAGGGACATCTCGAGCCGAGTTCGGGACGGTGCCTCAGAAGGTGAGGGCCGAGCCGATGCCGACGCTGAAGGCGCCGTAGCTGTCGGTGTCGTCGGGCTTGGCGTCGCGGGTGTCCTTGTACCAGGTGTAGCCAAGCTCGGCGTCGACCAGGATGCCCGGCGCCATGAGGTAGCTCGCGGTCGCGACCGCATGGTCGAGCGACTGATGGCCGTCGTCGCCGAAGGCCGCGCCCGAGAACAGGCTGTCGTACCAGCCGTGGCTGTATTGCACGCCGACCTTCCAGGCATCGAAGGCATAGGCC
>JAYSFH010000514.1:0-3307 GCA_041913405.1 Dongia sp.
CCCGCGGTCTTCAGCGCGAAGTATTCCTGGCCGGCGATCGCGAGGAAGCTGCCGCCGGCGAACAGCAGCGCGATCACGATCGCGTGCAGCTGCAAGCCGCGCAGCGCCTGCATCACCTTGCCGGGCTCGACATGGCGCAGCGCGCCATGCAGGCCATAGAAGGCAAGCCCCACCACCGCCAGCGAGAGCAGCAGCGAGGCCGGTCCGCGCAGGCGTTGCAGCAGTCGATTGCGTGGTGATGTCATGCCAACCTTAAGCCAACCTGAAGAAGCCGCCACCATAGCGGCCGCCCCATGCCGATC
Source organism: Dongia sp. (assembly GCA_041913405.1). Classification (GTDB taxonomy): domain Bacteria; phylum Pseudomonadota; class Alphaproteobacteria; order Dongiales; family Dongiaceae; genus Dongia. Next base: position 303 of record JAYSFH010000514.1, read on the forward strand.
AAGGGCTGACGCGGATCAAGCGTCGAGAGGACGCAGTACCGACGCAGGGACAGTGTGCGGTAAGTCCCGGCCGTTAGCATCCTGGCCAACGACAACGACATGATGGCAGAGATGCCCCGCAAAACGCGACCCCAGTCCGATCTCACCCTCGCCGAGCATCACGCGCATGATCGCGCAGCGGTGACCGAGTTCATCCGCAACCGCTTCATGCAGGATCATCAGGCGCATTTGACGCATCTGATGCCGCGGCTGTTCTCGCTCTCCAGCGCGGCGGGGCAGATGATCGCCGGCTTCGGCCTGCGCGAGGCGGCGCAGTCCCGCCTGTTCATGGAATGCTATCTCGACGAGCCGGTCGAGGCGCGGATCGCCAGGCTCGCGGGCCGTTCGGTCGCGCGCGCGGGCATCGTCGAGGTCGGCAACCTCGCCTCGCGGCCGGGCGGCGCGCGGGCGATGATCGCGCTGCTGACGCGGCATCTCTACGAGCATGACTTCGAATGGGTGACCTTCACCGGCGTCGCACGGCTGCGCTCGGCCTTCCATCGGCTGGGACTGCATCCGCTGGAGATCGCGCGGGCGACGCCGGATCGCCTGAGCGAGAGCGAGCGCCGCGCCTGGGGCCGTTACTTCGAAAGCCGGCCGATCGTGATGGCGGGGCATGTGCCGAGCGGCTTCCGCGCGCTGTTCCGCAGCCAGCCCCGCGCACTGCTTTGCGCGGCTGCCGAGGCGACGGCGCCATGAGCGCGGTCCTGCAGGCGCTGCGCCGCCACGCCGCCGAGCGGCCGCATGCGACGGCGATCATCGGCGGCGACAGCGCACTCGATTACGCCGGCCTCGCCGAGCGGGTGCTCGCCGTCGCCTCCACCCTGCTCGCCGGCCGCACCCGCCGCTGCGGGCTGCTGCTCGACAACGGCATCGGCTGGGCGGTCTGCGATCTCGCCGCGCGCTGGACGCGGACGCCGCTGGTGCCGATCCCGACCTTCTTCAGCCCGCAGCAGCTCGCGCATGTGATCGCGAGCTCGGGCATCGACACCCTGATCACCGACCGGCCGCTGGCCGAACTGGAGACGATCCGGCGCGAGGATATCGGCAGCCTGATCGGGCAACGCGCCTCCTGTCTGCGGCTGCAGCCTGCGCGCGCCACCACCCTGCCGGGACGGACCGCGAAGGTCACCTATACCTCTGGGACGACCGGGGCGGCGAAGGGCGTCTGCCTCGCCGATGCCGCCACCGACCGGGTGGCGCAGTCGCTGCTGGAGGTCAGCCAGGGCGGCGCGGAAGACCGCCATCTCTGCCTGCTGCCATTGGCGACCCTGCTCGAAAACATCGCCGGCGTCGATGTGCCGATCCTGGCCGGCGCGGCGACTTGCATCCCGAGCCTGGCCGAGGTCGGCCTCGGCGGCTCGTCGCAGCTCGACCCCGGGGCCATGCTGGCGGCGATCGAGAAATACGCGCCGACCACCATCGTCACCGTGCCGCAGACCCTCGCCGGCCTGCTGTTCGCCGTCGCGCAAGCGGGGCGGCGTCCGTCGCGGCTGCGGCTGGTGGCGGTCGGCGGCGCACCGATCGCGCCTGCGCTGCTGCATCAGGCCGAGCGGCTCGGCGTCCCGGTCTACCAGGGCTACGGCCTCTCGGAGCTGAGCTCGGTGGTCGCCTTCAATGGGCCCGGCGCCAACCGCCTGGGCAGCGTCGGCAGGGTGCTGCCGCATGCCGATCTGCGCTTCGCCGCCGACGGCGAGATCCTGGCCAAGGGCGCCGTGCTCGAAGGCTATGTCGGCGGCATGGATGCACAGACCACGGGCGGCTATTGGCCGACCGGCGATATCGGCCATCTCGACGAAGACGGCTACCTTTATCTCGACGGCCGCAAGAAGAACATGTTCATCACCGCCTTCGGCCGCAACGTCGCACCGGAATGGGTCGAGTGCGAGCTGACCGCGCGGCCGGCGATCGCGCAGGCCGCGGTCTTCGGCGAGGCGCGCCCCTTCAACGCCGCCGTGCTGGTGCCGCGGAATGCCGCATTCACCGCGGCGGTGGAAGCTGACCTCCGCAAGGTGAATGACAGTCTGCCCGACTATGCCAGGGTCGGTCGCTGGATCGTCGCGGACGAGGCCTTCTCGCCGCTGAACGGCATGGCGACGCCGAATGGCCGGCTGCGGCGCGACGCGATCTTTGCGCGCTATCGCACGCGGCTGGAGAGGCTTTATGAGGGCGAGACAGTCCATGTTTCATGACGAATTGGTGACGCAGACGGCGCCGGACCGGAATGCGCTGCTGGCGACCCCGATCATCCAGGCGGCGCTCGCCGGCCAGGTGACGCGCGACCAGTACATCGCGTTTCTGACCGAGGCTTATCACCACGTGCGGCACACCGTGCCGCTGCTGATGCTCTGCGCCGCGCGACTGCCGGAGCGCCTGGACTGGCTGCGCAAGGCCGCGGTCGACTATATCGAGGAGGAGATCGGCCACGACGAGTGGATCCTCGCCGACATCGCGGCCTGCGGTGCCGATGCCGGCGCCGCGAAGCGCGGTGGCCCGGGCATGGCGACCGACGTGATGGTCGGCTACGCCTTCGACACCGTGCAGCGGCGCAATCCGCTCGGCTTCTTCGGCATGGCGCATGTGCTGGAAGGCACCAGCGTGGCACTCGCCACCCGCGCCGCGGGCGCCCTGCAGGCGGCGCTCGACCTGCCCGACCAGGCCTTCACCTATCTCACCTCGCATGGCGTGCTCGACATCGATCACACCGCCGGCTTCGCGCAGCTGATGAACCGGCTGGAGGACGAAGACGATCGCGCAGATGTGATCCGCTCGGCGAAGACTTTCTTCCGCCTCTATGGCGACATCTTCCGGTCGATCGCATGAGCAGGGCCTTGGCCGAGACGCATCCCCATATCCTGCTGACCGGCGCCAGCGGCGGCATCGGCGCCGCGACCGCCGAAGCCCTGGCCGCCCGCGGCAGCCGGCTGACCCTGGTCGCCCGGGATCCGGCGCGGCTCCGCCGGCTG
>JAYSFH010000515.1:0-3302 GCA_041913405.1 Dongia sp.
CCTTCCGGGCTGAAAAACGTCAGTTCTGCCCCGGGAACGGAGCCCCTCTTCACTTATGGTTGTATTGGTATCTGCTATGGGCTATTTTCGCGTGGCAGGCCTCGTCACACGCAAGCCAAGAACGACCGCAGGGGGAAACGATGACCATCAGCGGGCTGGGAGTGACTGCTGTTTCCGCGCCGGCGACGCTTTCGGCGTTGCGGATCGGCATGTCCGGATCGCGCGTCACGGCATGGCAAACCTTCTTGAAGGGCCGTGGCTTTGATCTCGGTGAGATCGACGGGAGCTTCGGCGAGCGCACCCGAGAGGCAACGAAAGCGTTCCAGACCAAGGAGCGACTTACGGCCGACGGTGTTGCCGGTCGCGAGACGCTGCTGCGCGCCAGCGCACTCGGGCTCGAACTCATCGAGGAGCCGGCCGATGACGACTCAAGCTCGAATTTCCCACCGCGGCCAAGCTTCGCACCCCTTGTCAGCAATGAGCAGCGCGCCGCCTTGTTTGTCCGCGCCGACGCCCGACAATCCCGAAGCCATTCGCATCCTCGGCACCTGGGAACGCGACAACATTGTCGATGTGCCGATCCCGCAGCTCAGCAGGACCCAGATCCAGCGCCCGCCTGCCGGGATGCGGTTCCATCGATTGGCAATGACGCAGCTTCAGGGTCTCTGGGCCGAGTGGGAACGGCGCAATCTGCTTGATCGCGTGTTGATCTACAACGGGGCCTTCGTGCCTCGATTTGTTCGTGGCAGTCGAACCAATCTCAGCAATCACGCGTTCGGTAGCGCGTTCGATATCAACGAGAAGTACAACAAGCTAGGCCACCGCCCGGCGCTGGTTGGCGAGAAGGGATCCGTGCGCGAACTGGTCTCGATAGCCAACGACTTCGGCTTCTGGTGGGGAGGGCATTATGACGATCGGAAGGACGGCATGCACTTCGAAGTCGCCTTCCTGAAATGATCCCCGGCTCGGACCCGGCCGCCGGAGCGCGCAGAAGCTAGACCCGTTCCATCGCCAGCGTGACGCCCTGGCCGACGCCGACGCAGAGCGTCGCCAGCGCCCGCTTGCCGCCGGTCTTCTCCAGCTGATGCGCCGCCGTCATCGCAATCCGCGCCCCGCTCATGCCGAGTGGGTGGCCGAGGGCGATGGCGCCGCCGTTCGGATTCACCTGCGGGGCATCGTCCGGCAGGCCGAGCTGGCGCATGCAGGCGAGCGCCTGGGCGGCGAAGGCTTCGTTGATCTCGATTGCGTCGAAGTCACCGATCTTCAGGCCCAGCCGCGCCAGCAGCTTCTGCGTCGCCGGCACCGGCCCGATCCCCATGATCCGCGGCGGCACACCCGCCGTCGCCATGCCGAGGATTCGGGCACGGGGTGTGAGGCCATGCGCCTTCACCGCCGCCTCCGAGGCCAGCAACATCGCCGCCGCGCCGTCATTGACGCCGGAGGCATTGCCGGCGGTCACCGTGCCGGGGTTGCGGAACGGGGTCTTCAACTTGGACAGGGCTTCCAGCGTGGTGTCGGCGCGCGGATGCTCGTCGACCGCGACGGTCACCGGCTTGCCGCGCGCATCCTTGGCCTCCACCGCCACGATCTCCGCGGCGAAGAAAGCGGCGGCCTGGCCGGCGCGCTGCTGGCTGCGCCAGGCGAAGGCGTCCTGGTCGGCGCGGGTCACCTGGAACTGCTCGGCGACGTTCTCGCCGGTCTCCGGCATGGAATCGACGCCGTACTGCGCCTTCATCAGCGGGTTGATGAAGCGCCAGCCGATCGTGGTGTCATGGATTTCGGCCGAACGCTGGAACGCAGTCTCGGCCTTCGCCATCACCAGGGGCGCCCGGCTCATGCTCTCGACTCCGCCGGCGATGGCGAAGTCGATCTCGCCGGCCCGGATCGCCCGCGCCGCGGAACCCACCGCATCGAGGCCCGAGGCGCAGAGCCGGTTGATCGTGGTCCCCGGCACGCTGTCCGGCAGGCCGGCCAGCAGCAACGCCATGCGCGCTACGTTGCGATTGTCCTCGCCGGCCTGGTTGGCGCAACCGAAATAGACTTCGTCGAGACGGCTCCAGTCGACCGCCGGGTTGCGCGCCTGCAGGGCCTTCAGCGGCACGGCGGCGAGATCGTCGGTGCGGACATAGGCGAGCGCGCCGCCGAAGCGGCCGATCGGGGTGCGAACGGCGTCGCAGAGGAACACTTCGCGGCTCATTCCGCGGCCTGCTTCGGCGCATGCGCCGCCTTGGTCCGCGCATGGAGCGCGCGGAGAACCTTCAGTTCGTCGGCGGTGGGCGCCGGCGTCTCGGTGAGGCTCGACGCGAATTTCACCGCCCAGCCCGTTGCTTCCACGACGGCCTCCCGCGTCACCCCAGGATGCAGCCCCACGACGGTCAGTTCCTTGGAGATCGGATCCGGCTCCATGACGCAGAGATCGGTGATCACCTTGGTTGGCCCTTTCGTCGTGACGCCATGCGTCTTCTGCCGGTCGTCGCCGCCCTTGCCATGGCCGAGGGAGGTGACGAAATCGACCTTCTCGACGAAGCTCCGCTTCGACTGCGCCATGACGACGAAGATCTCGCCGCAGGAGGTGGCGATTTCCGGCGCGCCGCCGCCGCCCGGCAACCGCACGCTCGGCTTGTCATAGGCGCCGATTACGGTCGAGTTGATGTTGGCGAACTTGTCGAGCTGAGCGGCACCCAGGAAACCGCGGGTGATGCGCCCGCCCTGCAGCCAGTAGCGGAACATCTCCGGCACTGACACCGTCACCAGCGCCGTCTCGCAGAGCTCGCCGTCGCCGATCGACAGCGGCAGCACGTCCGGCTTGGTGGCGATGGTGCCGGATTCATAGATCAGCGTGATGTCCGGCGCATGGCTGAGCCGCGCCAGATTGCAGGCGGCACTCGGCAGGCCGATGCCGACGAAGCAGACATCTTCGTTGCGCAGCGCACGGGCCGCGGCCACGGTCATCATTTCATTGGGCGTGTAGTCGCTCATGATCAGGCCGCCTTCCTGGCATGGCGCTTGAACACCTCCGGCCCCTGGCGGAGCACGTTCTCCTCCATCCATTTCAGGAACACGTCGCGCTCCTTGCTGATCTCGTCCCAGGCTTTGTAATAGGCGTTGTCGCGCGTGTAGTAGCCATGCGCATAAGACGGATGCGCGCCGCCCGGCACCGCGACCACGGCGCTCAGGGTCCAGCTCGGCAGGATGCAGGCGTTCGGGCTCACGGCGCCGAAATCCTCGACCACCTCCTCCACCGTGGCGATGGCGCGCTTGGCGCCGAGCACGGCTTCTTTCTGCACGCCGAGGATGCCTTC
>JAYSFH010000516.1:0-3294 GCA_041913405.1 Dongia sp.
GAGATCGGTCAGCACCGGCCCGTGTCGCGTGCGGCGGACCGTGAACAGCATCGCCTTGGGGTCGTTCTTTACTCTGATCGCTGTCGCGTGCGTCTCGAACGGCGCGCTGCCCTCCGGTGTCTGATAGCGGGAGGGATCCCCCGGCACCGACTTCTCCTCGAACAGATCCTCGGTATCGCCGCCCGTCGTGGTGAGCCCCCAGGCGACGCTGTCGCTGGTGCCGATCACGATCAACGGCATGCCGGGGCTGGTGACACCGACCCAGCTCCGGTCCGGCGTCACGATATGCGCGAGGTACCAGATCGACGGTGCACCCAAGCCCAGGTGCGGATCGTTGGCCAGCATCGGCGCGCCGCTCGTGCTCTTCGACGGCCCGATCACCCAGTTGTTGGAGGCCAGGCTCATCCGGCCGAACCACGGCGCGGGCAGGCCGGCCTGCGTTTGTGCCTCCGGATTCAGCAGTCGAAACAGCTCCGGCGTCAGCGCCTTCTTCAGCGCGAGGTTGAGGCGTTCGTCGCGCCAGTTGGCCGAGAGCTGCAAAGCCATGATGCGGCCCCAGACCAGCGAATCCACCGGCCTCCATGGCTCCGGTTCGACGCGGAGCAGTTGATACTCGAGCGGCAGGGCGCCGGAGCGTTGCTTCAGGAAGGCGTTCACCCCGGCAGCATAGGCTTCCAGCGCCGATTTCAACCCGGGGCTCGCCGCGCTCACCTGCTGCTCGGCGGAAGCTTCGAGATCCAGCGTGCGCATCAGCCGGTCGGTCTTGACGCCCATCGCGCCAACCATCTCGGAAAGCCGGCCGGTGCCGACATGCCGCATCAGGTCCATCTGGAACAGCCGGTCCTGGGCATGGGCGAAGCCGATAGCGAAATAGGCGTCGTTCAGCGACTTGGCGTTGATGGTCGGCACGCCCCGATCGTCACGCGCGATCTCGACCGGCGCGGAGAGTCCCGCAACGGCGATCGAACCATCGACTTGGGGCAGGGAGGTGCGCAGCCAGAAGTATCCGCCGACCGCCGCGACGATGGCCAGCAGGAGGAGCGCTAGAATCCCACGCTGAATCCATTTGAACGCGCTGCGCATGCGGCTCAGGGAAAGTCGGCCAGGATGCGGGCGCGATCGCCGTCCAGCGCCGGCGCGGCGGCGCGCTTCTCCGCATCGGGATAGGCCGACATCTTGATCGGCATGCCGGCGACCATCAGCGGCGCGACGCTCGGGTCATCGACCGGCAGCACCATGTTGCGGGCCTGGACCTGCGGGTCGTGCACCGCCTGCTCGACATCGTTGATCGGCGCGCAGGGAATGCCAGCTGGCAGCAGCAAATCCAGCCAATGCTGGGTCGGATGATGCAGCAGCATGTCCTCGAGCTCGGCCTTCAGCAGCACGACATGGTCGCTGCGCGTCGCGTTGGTGGCGAAGCGCACGTCTTGCGCGAGCGCGGGGCAGCCCATGGTCTGGCAGAACTTGGCAAAGAGCTCGTCATTGCCGCAGGCGATGACCACATGCCCGTCCAGGGTCTGATAGGGCTCGAAGGGCGCGATCGAAGGATGGCGGGCGCCCTGCGGCTTCGGCGGCTTGCCGCTGGCGAAATAGCGCGCGATCGAGTTCTCCAGCAGCGCCACCTGGCTGTCCAGCATGGCGACATCGACCATCATGCCGTCGCCGGTCTTGGTCCGGTGATGCAGCGCGGTCAGGATGCCGAGGGCGGTGAACATGCCGGCGCCGAGATCGCCGATCGAGGAGCCGACCCGGGTCGGCGGCCCGCCTTCATGGCCGGTGACGCTCATGATGCCGCCCATCGCCTGGGCGATGATGTCATAGGCCGCGCGCCTGGCATAAGGCCCGGTCTGCCCGAATCCCGAAGTCGAGGCATAGATGAGCTTCGGATACTGCGGGTGCAAGGTTGCCCAATCGAGACCGAGCCGCTGCATCGTGCCGGGCCGGAAATTCTCGATCACCACGTCGGCACGCTTCAGCAGCCGGTGCAGGATCGCGAGGTCGTCGCCGCTCTTGAGATCGAGCGCGATCGACTCCTTGCCGCGGTTCTGGGAGATGAAATAGCCGGACTTGCCGTTGATGAACGGCCCGTAGGCCCGTGAATCGTCCCCGCCGTCGGGGTTCTCGACCTTGATCACCCGGGCGCCCAGGTCCGCGAGCAGCAGGGTGCAGAACGGCCCCGCCAGGACCCGCGTCAGATCGATGACAACAATGTCGGAAAGCGGTCCCGCCACAATCGATAACCCCTTCTGTCTTCGTTCCGTCTTGATAGCCGAGGCGGGTGACAGTGGGAAGCGCCTGCTGTATTCACGTCATGCGCGGACTTGATCCGCGCATCTGTCGGGACGGAGACCCGCGGCCCCGTCCGCGAATGCGGACATTCGTCCGCTGGGCCCGCGGGTGACGAATTGGGCTGGGAGACGTCATGGCCACCAAGGATTTCGAATCGGTCAAAGCGATGGTGACGGCCCTGCAGCCGAGCTATCCGGTCTATTGCCTGCGGCCCGAGGTGATCGCCCAGACGGCGAAGCGCTTCCTCGATCTCTTCCCCGGCCGCGTGCTCTATGCCGTCAAATGCAACCCGCATCCGGAAGTCCTGAAGGCGCTCTATCACGCCGGCATCCGGCATTTCGACACAGCTTCGCTGCCCGAGATCGCCCAGGTGCGCGAGAGCTTCGGCGACGCCGCCTGCTATTTCATGCATCCCGTGAAGGGCAGGGCGGTGATCAACACCTCGGCCCGGGTCTACGAGATCGATACCTTCGTCATCGACCATATGGACGAGCTGGAGAAGATTCTGAAGGAGACCGGCGGCGCCGAAGGCCTCACCATCTATGTCCGCATCAAGACCCCGCCGGCGGAAGGCACGCTCTATCACCTCGCCGCCAAATTCGGCGCCGGCGTGTCGGAAGCGGCGGCGATGCTGAAAGAGGCGCAATCGCGGGGCTGCCAGGTCGGCGTCGCCTTCCATGTCGGCTCGCAGTGTCTGACACCCGGCGCCTATTCGACCGCGTTGCAGCTGGTCGGCGAGGTGCTCGACCAGGCCAAGGTGCAGATCGCCGGCCTGGATGTCGGCGGCGGCTTCCCCGCGGCCTATCTCGGCACCAACATGCCGCCGCTCGAGGACTTCGTCGCCGAAATCGAGGAAGGCGTGAAGAAGCTCGGCCTCCGGCGCGATTGCGTGCTGATGTGCGAGCCCGGCCGCGCCCGCGTCGCGCACGCGATCTCGGTCGTGACCCAGGTCCAGCTGCGCAAACGCGACCAGCTCTACATCAACGACGGCAACTACGGCTCGCT
>JAYSFH010000517.1:0-3287 GCA_041913405.1 Dongia sp.
CATGAGAGGGGCGTCGCAGCCTATGGCGTGTTCTTGCCCGGCTCGCAGCAGAGCACGCTGGTGCGGCCGGGCCAGCCGGTCGGGCCGAGGGTGAACAGGCTGATGAAGCCCAGCACCGCGAACAGCAGCACGGCGCAGAGCAGGAGCGGCGTCGCGGCCCGGAGCGCGCGCTCCCGCCAGATGAATGCTGCCGGCCCGCGCGGCTGGTCTTCTTCCCGCACTCTATTCCCCGATCGATATCCTAGGGCGAAATGCATGCTTGTCGCCAGACTATTGGTTGCGCCAAAGACTGGCAATATGAATGGGACGGCGCAAGTCTGGGCTATGCGTCATAGGCGCCGCCCCGATTCCACCACGAACGATCCGCATGGATCCCTTCCCGGCGCCCGGCGTTGTTCGCGCGGGACTTGGGGTTTTCAAACATGACCGATAGAAGCGCGATCGATGCGGCACGCCGCCGCGTGTCCGAAGCCGCGGAGAAATTCGACCGGCAGACCCGGCGCTATGCCCTGCTGACGGTACAGTCCGATGCCGGCACAAAGATCGGCCGCTCGGAGAAAGGCGAAGCCGCCAAGGCGCTGCTCGTTGCGCTCGAGGCGGAGCTCGATTCTGCCAAGGCTGCGTTGCTGAAGCTGGAAGGCGACCAGCCGGCATAGCCTCCATTCCGGCTGGAACCGTCTACGGAAGTCCCGGTTGGTTCGAGGCCAGGCATTGCGCCTAAACCGGGAGAAATCATTGATGGCAAGCAGCAAGGACATGGACGCGGTCGCTCTGCTGTAAGCGGACCACCGCAAGGTCGAAGAGCTTTTCGAGAAGTTCGAATCGGCGCGCAGCAACAAGCAGAAGATCGCCGAGCAGATCTGCATGGAATTGATGATCCATGCGCAGATCGAGGAGGAGATCTTCTATCCGGCCTGCACCGGCAAGGTTGAGGACGCGAAGCTCGTGCAGGAAGCCTATGTCGAGCACGATGCCGCGAAGGTGCTGATCGCGGAAATCCTGGCCGGCGGGCCGGACGACGACTTCTACGACGCCAAGGTGAAGGTGCTCTCTGAGATGATCAAGCACCACGTCAAGGAAGAGGAGAAGCGCGCCGAGGGCCTCTTCGCCGAAGCCAAGGAGGCCGGGCTCGACATGGACGCGCTGGGCGAGCAGCTCATGGCCCGCAAGGAAGAGCTGATGGAAGAGTTCAAGTCCGGCCTGCCGACCCCGCAGACCCGCTCCTTCAAGGGCACCGAGCTGGAGCACGGCGAGCCGGTCAGCCGGGCAGCGTAAGCCCGGCCGCGGACGGGGCGGGACCACCCCCGAAGAAGGCCCGACCGGACGAACGGACAGCTCCAGGCCCCGTCCGTTTGTCCGGTCGTTTCGACTGCAATGGTTCCCGGTGTCGCACCGACAGAAGCGTGCGCGCGATCACGTTTTGGGCCCGCTCGGGCCACGACGCTGGCCTTTGTGCCAAGCGGGGTATAGCGTCCCGCGATTGCGTCAGGCCACCCGAGTGCTCATGAAGCGGTCCAGCTCTTTCTTTCCCAATCCGTCCGTCACCATTGAACTGATGTCGCTGGTGGTCCTCGCCACCAGCGCGCTCTCGGCCTCTGTGCTGTGGAGCAAGGCCGTGACGGACAATTGGTATCTCGACCACATCAATGCGTTCATCGCCGCGCTGATGGCGCTGCTCAGCGCGCATCGCCTCTACCTCGGCGTGGGTCCCCGGCTCGCTCGCCAGGCCTGGATCGCGGTGCTGCTGCTGTTCCTCGCCCTCGCCGTCATCTCGCCCTATGAGGCGGCGATGGACCGGATCGAGGCCGCACTCGGCATCGAGGACATCGACGATCTCTGCCTCTGGTTCGTGCTGCCCTGCGCGCTGCTGGTCGCCTTGCGCGCCGAGCGCGTGGCCGCGCTGCCGTTCCAGCTGCTGCTTGGCGCCTTCATCGCGCAGACGATCTCGACCGTGCTCGACCTCCTGGACGACAACCTGGTCCCGATCGGCCGCATCACCATCGGCGAAATGGTGGACTTCTCGGAGTTCGTCTACCTGCAGCTCTATTTTGTCGGCCTGACCCTGTGCATGGCCTCGGTCTATCTCCGCCTCTGGCCGGCCGGCGCCGCCCAGCCGACCGGGCTCCGGCATTCGCTGGCCAAGCGCGGCACCGCGGCCCTGCGCTATCGCGTCTGGCAGCTGCGCCATCCCGACCGCAGCCATGGCGACTATTATGCGGAGCGCATCGCGCGACGGCTCGACCGCGGCGACGGCCATGCCACCTTGGGCCTGCAGGAGCGCCAGCGGTCGCTGCGCTCGACCCGCGGCGGCGGCGGGAACCTCGATCTCTGGCAGCGCGGCGCCGGCACCTTCCACTTCCTCAAGGCTTATGGGTTGGAGCCGCTGCACAAGGTGGTGGACTACGGCTGCGGCAGCCTGCGCATCGGCATGCATTTCATCGACCATCTCGCGCCCCGGAAATACTGGGGCGTGGATGTGACGCGGCGTTTCTTCGAGGACGGCCTCAGGCTGCTGGACCCGGTTATGCTCGCCGACAAGGCGCCACGGTTCGACCAGATCACCGAACGCGGCCTCGCGGAGATTCGGGATTGGCAGCCGGACTTCGTGTTCAGCGTCTCGGTGCTGATGCATGTGCCGCCGGCCGAGGTCGAGGACTTTCTGCGCAAGGTCACCGATCTCCTCGCCCCCGGCGCCCGCGCCGTGATCCTGTTCGACCGCACCGAGCAGAACGCCAAGACCGCGACGATGAGCTGGACTTATAACGAAGCCTTCCTGTGCGAGGCGCTGCGCCGCATCAATCCGGCGTTCCAGATCGGCTTCCGCTTCTTCGAGCCGGCGGGCTTCGCCGGCCGGAAGCCGATCAGCCGCCTGGGCATGGAGATCATCGCGCCCGTCGGCTAGAGCAGGCGCTCCAGCAGGCTCTCGAGCTGGCGCGGGCGGAACGGCTTGGTGAGCGTGGCATCGGCGCCGAGGCTCTTGGCGAGTTCCGGCTGGCCGCCGGACATCACGATGATCGGCACGGTCTCGCCACGGCTGCGCAAGGCATTGATCAGCACGAAGCCGTCCGAGCCGCCCATATACATGTCGGTCACGACCGCCGCGACGTCGCGGCTCTCGTATAGCGCCAGCGCCTCCTCGCCTTCCGCCGCCGTAACCGTCTCGTAGCCGCGCTCGGACAGGACGTCGGCCAGGCTCTCGCGGATGAGCAGTTCGTCATCGACGATCAGGATCAGCGGACGATAGGTCATTTTGTCCAAGGCGGGCCTCTAGGCGCAGCGGAACCGTT